>QKGU01000267.1 GCA_003250325.1 Paludibacter sp. | reverse complement strand
ACAATGCGTTTCTGTTAAACCGATTTATTGAGACTTTCGGTATAAAACCTAAAACCCTAAAAAGTCACCACCATGTCAAAGAACTACTGTATTTCGGCACGAAAGCCGCTTAATTATTATATTTTTCTAACGGACTATTGTAAGATAAAAATGTAAAATAAATGGCTGATTTGATTTCAATATTTATAATGATTTTGCAGGTGGATTTGTTTTGGAGTTTGTTCCACTCAAACGTTTTAATCGTCTGTAAGACATTAAAACGTTTTGATACGAATGGGGTCTCGCGATTTTCAATCGCGGTTTAATGATGAAATAATAGCGATTTAAAATCGCTGAACCCGGACAATAAATAAAACGTCCAAAAGTCCTTCAGACGTTTTGGAGTTTGTTCCACTCTGCGCTAACGGGGGTGTTAAAATTATTCATGTCGTGATATAATATCTTTCTATATAAAACGTTCTGTTAAGTAAATTAATATTTATAAATTAAAATCTTTATGAAGATAAAAGTTTCATTACTTACATTTATTTGCATGTTACAAACGGTATTTTCTGCTGTTCGGTCTGAAAGTTATGCTACAAGTTCAGTTTTATCCGAAAACCACTTTTATAAAATCAAAGTAACTCAAAATGGAGTGTACAAGCTGACCTTTGAGCAGTTGCTTTCGATGGGAATTGATCCGGCTTATGTTCGTATTTTTGGTTATGGAGGAGCGGTTCTTAATCGAGATTTAGCATTGATAGCTCAGGACGATTTGCCAGAAGTTGCAATATGGATGGAAAAAGGAAATGATGAAATTTTTAATGCAGGTGATTATATTTTATTTTATGTACAAGGACCCATCAGTTGGAATTATGACAAAAACAGATCGATGTTTACCCACACAAGCAATACTTATTCTGATTATGGGTATTATTTTGTTACATCCGGAGATGGAGTTGGAAAAAGAATTCAAAAGAGAGATATTCAACTTCCGAATAATACTGTTCCTAATATAATTTCTGAATTTACAGATTATCAGTTGCATGAGAGAGATCTGATAAGTTTAATTAATTCAGGAAAAGAATTCTACGGAGAGACTTTTAAGGAAATTACAAATTATGATTTTGATTTTAATTTTCCGAATATTGTTACCACTGAAAATAGTGTCACTGCTCGTTGCGAGGTAGTTGCTAAATCAATAAAATCATCCACATTTACGCTAAATTTAGATGGAAGTCAAAATAAGACAATAAATGTAAATGCAATTTCTATTTATGATCCTTATGAAGAAGGGAAAGCAGCAAATGCGATACTTAGTTATACACCACAAAACGAAGCATGCAGGTTTAACCTTAGTTATGCAAGTCAGAATGAATATTCAACAGGATATTTAAATTATTTAGAGATAAATGCACGCCGTAAATTGACATTTACTGGAGATGTAATTGAATTTAGAAATGTAGATTATTTGGGAACTGAAGCATGGGGACGATATGAAATGGATTGTACAAATCCGAATGTGGTAGTATGGGACATAACTAACTGTTCTGACATAAAGCAAATTGAAGTTGAAAATAGTACGGGCATCATTACTTTCACGGATTCATGTAAAGTTTTAAAAAATTATTTGGCAATTGACTCTAAAAGTGTATCGGCTTTTCCTGTACCGGAATTTATGGGATATGTGCCTGGTCAGAATCTCCATGCTATTAATCAGGCCGATATGGTAATCATTACGCATCCTGATTTTATGACTGAGGCTGAACGATTAGCCGAAGCGCATCGCACGAAAGATCAATTTACCGTTGCAGTTGCGACGACAGAGCAGGTTTATAATGAATTTTCATCAGGCACTCCAGATGCAACAGCTTATCGAAGGTTTGTACGAATGCTTTACGATCGGGCATTAACCAACGGCAAGCCGGATGAAAAGCCAAAGTATTTACTCCTTTTTGGGAAAGGAAGTTTTGATAACCGGAAAATACTAACAGATTCAGGAAATAATCTTGTGCTTACGTATCAGGCTGATAACTCCTTGTATGGAACTCAGTCGTATGTTACAGATGATTATTTTTCTTATTTGGAAAATGGTGAAGGTGTAAATAATGGTTCTTACACGATGGATATTGCAGTTGGTCGCTTCCCTGTAACTACTATACAACAAGCTGCTGATGTTGTAAATAAAACCATTAACTATATGGATAATGCAGATTATGGGGATTGGAAAAATCAGCTTAGTTTTGTATCAGATGATGGTGAATCAAATGTTTTTATGAATATGACTGACTTACTTGCAGAAACTGTTTCTACAGATTTTCCATCATATCATGCAAACAAACTTTATTTAGATGCTTTTCCTCAAACAAATACAAATTATGGACAAACGTGTCTTCCAGCTACCGAAAAGCTTTTATCTGCAATAAATTCGGGAGTGTTTTATATTAATTATACCGGACATGGTTTTGAAGGTGGTTGGGCACACGAAAACCTTTTGCCGGCTACCGATATAGCAAATCTGAGTAATCAGCATTTGCCTTTCTGGATAAGTGCTTCTTGTGACTTTATGAAGTTTGATGGAAAAGTAGTTTCAGCAGGAGAGCAGGTAATTCTGAATCCAAATGGAGGTGGAATTGGTATTTTGGCTGCAGCTCGTCCTGTGTATGCTTCCCAAAATTCTTCGTTGAATAAAGCATTTCTTCAAAATTTATTTACCTCGGAAAACGGCAATCATTTGAGAGTAGGAGATGTTATCCTTAAATCGAAAAATAGCCTTCTTGTTGAAATTAATAAATTGTCGTTCATTTATATGGGCGATCCTGCTGTCCGCTTAAATTATGGAGATGAATTTATCATTAGCACACAAAGTATAAATGGTAATGAAGTTACAGAAAACGATACATTGAATACGAACTCAGTAAACGTTATTCAGGGAAGTATAACAGATAGAAATAATAGGAAACTGGATGATTTTAATGGAAATATGTATTTGTCCGTTTATGACAAGGAACAATCAATAGTTACTTTAGGCGATGAACTTTACAATGTTGCTCCTTTTGCGTACAATGATCGTCCTTTATTAATTCAATCGGAAGCGATTCAGGTGGTAGCTGGTGACTTTTCTTATTCATTCCTTTTACCGGATAATAATAGCGATGAATATGGAATTGGCAAAATTATTTATTATGCAAAAGATGACGTAAATAAATACGAGGCAAAAGGTTTTTTGAGTAATTTCAATATTGGGAAAAAAACAGCTACATCAACCCCGCAAATGCCATTTGAAGATACTTATCAATTAAATAATTTTCCAAATCCGGCTCAGTATCAAACTTGTTTTGAAATTAAAGGGCAAGACGATATAATCAGCTTTAATATCGATATTTTTGATATCTCCGGTAAACTTATACGTAGCCTAAGTTCAATTAGTAAAAATAAAATCGATTGGGACTTAACAACTATTAGCGGAACGAAATCTGCTCCCGGAGTCTACTACTATTACGCAAAAATAAAAACTATGAATGGAATTGTGCGGTCTAAGGCGAATAAACTGATTATTCGTTAACACAGAAATGTAATTTGTTCTTATATCAGTTGTTTTTTTGGTTTAAACTAAATGTTAGATGTGGCAGATGTTGTGTGTGAAGTCTCTTGACTTTTTACTAACAGGATAATTCCGCTCCTAATGGAGCTTAAAATGGCATTCCAAATTTGTATTTTACCATAATTACACTTCTACGAAGCTAAAGATTTGCTCCTATAAGAATACAACAATCAGAAACCAGACTTCTAACTCGTAACTTTTCACTTGTAACTATCAAGTAGTTATTATCAGTTTTTTAATAATAAGCTCAGTAGGAGCGGCATTATAAAAAGTCAAGATAAGTTTAGTGTAAAAATAAAACGTTTTGATATGCATAGGGTCTCGCGATTTTTAATCGAGGTTTTATGCTGAAATAATAGCGATTTAAAATTGCTAAACCCGGACAATAAATAAAACGTCCAAAAGTCTTTCAGACGTTTTGGAGTTTGTTCCACTCAAACTTTTAATCGTTTGCAAGACATTAAAACGTCTTGATATGAGTGGGGTCTCGCGATTTTCAATCGCGGTTTTATGATGAAATA
>QKGU01000183.1 GCA_003250325.1 Paludibacter sp. | reverse complement strand
ATTGGGAAAGACAACACCGAATATTATTTGCTCACCAAAGATCATGTTTCGGTATCGGAATTCAATGGACAGGAAATTTTGAAAGTAGAACCGGAAGGACTTACCAAACTGGCTCGCACCGCTATGCGCGACTGCTCTTTTTTACTACGTCCTGAACATCAAAAACAAGTAGCAGCGATTCTTAACGACCCTGAGGCCAGCGAAAATGACAAGTACGTAGCTCTTACCATGCTGCGCAATGCAGAAATTGCAGCAAAAGGTATTCTTCCTTTCTGTCAGGACACCGGAACAGCGACAGTTTATGCAAAAAAAGGCAACAACGTTTGGACGAATGGAACAGATGAAGAAGCTCTTTCGAAAGGGATTTACGAAACATACACCGAAGAAAACCTGCGCTATTCTCAGAATGCAGCGTTGAACATGTACGATGAAGTAAATACAGGAACAAACCTTCCTGCTCAAATTGATTTGGTAGCCAGCCACGGAAACGAATATAAATTTCTCTTTATTGCCAAAGGAGGAGGTTCGGCCAACAAATCGTATTTATTTCAGGAAACAAAAGCATTGCTTAACCCAGCCTCGTTGGAAAAATTCCTGACTGAAAAAATGAAAACATTGGGTACAGCCGCATGTCCGCCTTACCACATTGCTTTTGTTATCGGAGGAACTTCGGCTGACGCAACCATGAAAGCCGTAAAATTAGCTTCTACAAAATACTATGATAATCTACCAACAGAAGGAAATGAACTTGGACAATCATTCCGTGATGTGGAAATGGAAAAGAAAATCCTGAAACAAGCGCAGGCATCAGGTTTTGGAGCTCAGTTCGGCGGTAAATACTACGCCCACGATGTTCGGATTATTCGTCTGTCGCGCCACGGAGCATCTTGTTTTGTTGGAATGGCAGTTTCGTGCTCGGCCGATAGAAATATCAAAGGAAAAATCAACAAAGACGGTATTTGGGTTGAACGCATGGAAGACAATCCTGGCGTATTGATTCCTGAAGAATTCCGTCAACAGGGAGAAGGAAACGCAGTGAAAATTGACTTGAACATGCCAATGAAAGAAATTCTGGCCACTTTGTCACAATATCCTGTTTCTACCCGTTTATCGCTTAACGGAACAATCGTTGTTGGACGCGACATAGCTCACGCCAAACTGAAAGAATTACTTGATGCCGGCAAACCGCTTCCACAGTATATCAAAGATCATCCTATTTATTACGCAGGTCCTGCTAAAACTCCTAAAGGAATGCCATCGGGATCGTTTGGTCCAACTACAGCTGGTCGTATGGATTCGTACGTGGATTTATTCCAGGAAAATGGAGGCAGCATGATTATGATTGCAAAAGGTAACCGTAGTCAACAAGTAACTGATGCTTGTGCTAAGCACGGAGGGTTCTATCTTGGTTCAATTGGTGGTCCTGCTGCAATTCTGGCTCAAAACAGTATAAAGAACGTAGAATGTCTGGAATATCCTGAATTAGGCATGGAAGCTATCTGGAAAATTGATGTCGTTGATTTCCCAGCCTTCATATTGGTTGATGATAAAGGAAATGATTTCTTCAAGCAAATTAAACCTACAATGGTTTGCTAACTGACGAATTAAAACATAAAAAAAATCTCGCAAGACTTTGCCTTGCGAGATTTTTTGTTTTTTAAAGCTTCACTCTTACTCCTATATTAAAATTGATTCCCGGCTGAACCAATCCACCATAATCGGCATATTGTGTATTCAGAATATTATTTGCATCACCAAACACATCAAAATGTTTGTCGTTCCAAAGAAGTCGGCAATCGAGAGTGGTGTAAGGCTCAAATTTCTGTAAGTGACTATTTTTATCTGTATAAGTTCCTGCTCTGTCGAAATATCCAAACTTCCATGTAGCAGATAATTTATTCCAGATATTGTGATCAATGGAAACAACCACCTTATTCTTTAAATAATCCAATACATATTTCGAATCGTAGTTTTCAGCTGATTTATCCATTTGCAAATAAGAATACGACACAGCTACCTTTTTAACAAAGAAGTTTTTAAACATATAACCCAATGTCACATCCAAACCCAAAGCGTTTACGTTTGTCAAATTCCGACTTTGCCATTTTGTAGAGTCCGGTTCCTTCACCCAATCAATTACATTTTGCCCGAATCGTTGATAAATAGTCGCATCCAAATTCCAATTGTGTTCATTTATTTTTGTTCCAATTTCTATGGTTTGCGATCTTTCAGGTTGCAAATTAGGATTAGCTATTTGAGTAGCACTTTTGTAATACAAATCGGTAAAGGTTGGTAGCCGCACAGCAGAATTAGCATCAACAAAAACACGAAAATGATCATTGAAAGCATAAGCTATATCCGCACCACCATAATAATTCAGTCCAAATATTGTAGAATTTGTTCCGGCTGCACCCAGCGAAATATACCAATGATTAAAAGTGGCGGAATGATCAAAAAAAGCGGTTTCAACAAGACGTTTATTTTCTTTAGTAAAATATCCGACTGATTCGAGTGGAGCTTTCATAGAATCGATTGGAGTTCCCAAAACATTGCTGTAAATATGTTCATTCCTTATGTCAACGCCAAGAGTAGTTTTTCCTATTCTCGAAAGATATGCTGCTGAAGCTTTCCCACCTGTTATATCAGTCATGTGATAGTTATGCGTTGTATACCATGAGGGTTTATTTGTTACTGAATCTCTAAACAATTCAAATCGGTCATGATGTCGTCTCCAATATGCTTGAGCACTGTAACTCCATTTTCCATGGTATAAATTCCAATTTAACGCAGCCATAAAAGTCTTTGTGCTTTCAAACTGCATTGGATAAGCCAAAGTATAAAAACTATTCGCCCCAAAATTCTTTAATTGAGCAGCCAATTGCAGATTGAATTTTCCTGTATTTTTCGTTTTTAGAACAGATTGAAGAAAAGCACTGCTCAAATCAAAATCAGTATTTTCCATATAGCCTTCACTGCTTTTGTGTGAAACAGAAACAAAAGTATTCAAATCTCCTTTAGCTAGATTGCCGGAGATAGATTGTCCGAAAGTACTATAACTTCCCGCAGTGGCTTCGGCACTTAAATTGCTTTTAATCGAATTTTCAGCAATAATATTGATGGCTCCACTGAAAGCATTTGGCCCCAGCACTCTTGCCGAAGATCCCTGAAGAATCTCGATCCGGCTTACATCCGAAAGATTGAGAGGTATATCCAAATTATAATGTCCTGTTTGGGGATCGGTAATATTTACCCCGTTCAATAGCACCAACACCTGATCGAAAGAACCACCCCGAACTGAAATATCAGCCTGAGTTGTGTTTGTTCCTCGCTGACGAATATCAATTCCAGCAACATAATCTAATAGCTGATCAATACTTTGAACAGCTGCACTCTTTATTTCTGCTTTGTCAATCACTGTAAGCACGCGCCCCATTTCAGAATAAAGCTTATTCCGATTCGCATTTACCTGTACTTCCGACAAATCAATTGATAACGAATCTGTCGTAGATTGTGAATAAATAATAGGTGTAAAAAAAACGATCAATAAAAAAATAATAAAAAGTTTCTTCATAACTATAAAAAATAAAAGCGGTTGAAACAGATTTAATCCGTTTCAACCGCTATAATGAATAAAATAATTGACAGAATTATGCGCGCACGCAGCAATTTTATCAGAATTTGCTTCCGCTAAGATAGCTGTTTCCAATTCAGACAATATCGATTTTAGTTCCAGACTCTCTTTTATACCATCAGCCTCTGTTGTATCATCAGCGAAACAAGACAGTTTTACTGAAGTAGAATCCGACTTTTGTAAAGCTTTATCTGAAATCGCAATAGTCAAATTTCCTATGGTTACATTCTTTCCCAAACTTCTGAACACAGCATACCCTGCCCTGCTCCAACGACGGAAGCGGACTGAAGATACTCTATTCGAAATATTGGCTTTCACAGGAACTTGATTATTTGAATTAATGTATAAAAAAGAGTAACCACATCATGTGATTACTCTTTAAAGACGGCGGCTATCTACTCTCCCACTTTTCAGCAGTACCATCGACGTGGTCAGGCTTAACTTCTCTGTTCGGAATGGGAAGAGGTGGAACCCTGACGCTATAACCACCTAAATTCAGTTTCAGTTTAAAAGTTTGTAA
>QKGU01000338.1 GCA_003250325.1 Paludibacter sp. | reverse complement strand
AAGTGTTAACTTCTGTGAAAATCATACTTTATAAATTAGTGGTATAATCTATAAAGATACTGATTTTCATGGAGTTAACCAAATTTTAAAACAAGATAATTAATTGATTTTCAATAATTTAACTATAAATATAACACACTATTGGTATTTTCAACTATCTTTTTATTTGCTGATTATGAGCAAATAATATGAAATGTTTGCAAACGAGTAACCTTGTTCAGTACGCAAAAAATGAAGTGGGATATGGATGAACCCCTGATGTTGAAATTGGACTGAACCCTCAAAGAGCTGCAAGACCATTGAGGGTTTGCGCTGTCGTATTTTTCTCATAACAATAATTAATTGCAATAATATTCAATGTAATATGAGTTGCAGTCAAAAATACAAATGATTTGTAGAACTTTTTCCATTTTTAAAAGGTTAGTGTTTAATAGAGCACTCTCAATCTATCTCATTTCCTGTATTTTAAATAAGTGTAGCTAATTGAATAATTTTCACTAACTTTGCACCCTCAAAAAATAGATTGTGTTTCATGCAAAAAATTAGAAATATCGCGATTATTGCACACGTCGACCATGGTAAAACAACATTGGTGGACAAGATGCTTTTAGCCGGACATTTGTTTCGTGACAATGAAAAAACCGGTGAATTGATTATGGATAACAACGATCTCGAACGCGAGAGAGGAATTACCATTTTGGCAAAGAATGTATCCATTGATTATCAGGGCTACAAAATAAATATTATTGATACTCCGGGACACGCCGATTTTGGTGGCGAGGTTGAACGTGTATTGAACATGGCAGACGGAGTTTTGCTGTTGGTCGATGCATTCGAAGGACCAATGCCACAAACCCGTTTTGTGTTGCAAAAAGCATTGCAAATCGGTTTGAAACCTATCGTTGTTATCAATAAAGTAGATAAACCAAATTGTCGTCCGGACGAAGTGCACGAAGCGGTTTTCGATTTGATGTACAATCTGGACGCAACTGAAGAACAGCTCGATTTCCATACTGTTTATGGTTCGGCAAAACAGAACTGGATGTCAGAAGACTGGAAAACTCAGACCGACAGCATTGTTCCGTTGCTCGACGCTATTATTAAATACATTCCGGAACCATTGTATCTCGATGGAACACCACAGATGTTGATTACTTCGCTCGATTATTCGTCGTACGTTGGTCGTATTGCTGTAGGTCGTGTTCATCGCGGAACGTTGAAAGAAGGCATGGATGTTAGTCTGGCAAAACGTGATGGTAAAATTGTAAAATCACGCATTAAAGAACTTCATACATTTACCGGATTGGGACGTACACGTGCAACGGAAGTAAAATCAGGAGATATTTGCGCCTTGGTAGGGATCGAAGGATTCGAAATCGGTGATTCTATTTGCGATATTCAAAATCCTGAACCGCTTAAACCGATTGCTATCGACGAGCCAACCATGAGTATGGTTTTCACGATAAATAACTCACCTTTCTTTGGGAAAGAAGGAAAATTCGTTACATCGCGCCATATCCACGAACGTTTGATGAAAGAGCTGGATAAAAATTTGGCGTTGCGTGTCGAAAAAGATATGGATTCTGATATATGGAATGTGTACGGACGTGGCGTATTGCACTTGTCGGTGCTTATCGAAACTATGCGTCGCGAAGGTTACGAACTTCAGGTAGGTCAGCCACAGGTTATTTTTAAAGAAATTGACGGTAAACGTTGCGAACCTGTTGAACAACTTACTATCAATCTTCCTGAGGAATGTTCAGGAAAGATCATCGAAATGGTAGCGATGCGCAAAGGCGAAATGTTGAGCATGGAAGTGATGAACGACCGTATTCAACTTGAATTCCTGATTCCATCACGTGGAATTATCGGCTTGCGCAACAATGTGTTGACAGCTTCTGCCGGTGAGGCGATTATGTCGCATCGTTTCTTCGAATACCAGCCATACAAAGGTGAAATCGAAAAGCGCACCAACGGCTCAATCATTGCTATGGAAAGTGGCACGGCATTTGCTTACGCCATCGACAAATTGCAGGATCGCGGACGTTTCTTTATTTTTCCACAGGACGAAATTTATGCCGGACAGGTAGTGGGCGAAAATGCTAAAGAAGGCGATATGGTGGTAAATGTAACCAAGTCGAAAAAATTGACCAACATGCGTGCTTCAGGAGCAGATGATAAAGCCAGACTTATTCCGCCGGTTGTTTTCAGTCTCGAAGAAGCGCTTGAATATATTAAGGAAGACGAATATGTTGAGTTGACCCCTCAAAACATTCGTTTGCGAAAAATATATCTGGACGAAAACGATCGGAAACGTATGTCGAAAAAATAACATAAATTATTGTGTTAAAGGATAGAGTGAAAGTACGAAAATAATCAGAGCCTGCGTTATTAGTATAATTTTTTTCAATATCTGTTTAGTTATGAAAAGTAAGCTTTTTTTTATTTTGTTTTTGCTGGGCTGCACATTATCCGGTTATGCACAATTAGGAATAAAAGCCGGAGTCAATTTGGCCAATGAGATTAAATCGTTTAGCCGACAGGATCTTCAGGAAAGTTTTAGTTCAAAAAACCTTACCGGTTATCAAATCGGTCTGGTTTATCAGGCAATGCCCAAAAAGTCCGGATTGGGAGTGGAAGTAGGAGCTTTGCTGACCCAGAAAGGAAGTACTTTTACCTTCAGTGATAGTGCTAATATTGCTGATGTGATAAGTCAGGGTTATACTGAATTGAATTATTTTGAAGTGCCGCTTAATTTGCGTTATCGCCTCACACTTGGTTTTCTTGGAGTTTATGGCTTTGGTGGTCTTTATGCCGGATATGCCATGACGGGCAAAGTAGTTGATGAAATAACAAACATTGTTGAGAATGAAACATTCTCCAGCTTTACCGAGCGCTTGGATTATGGACTTAATTTCGGACTTGGTGTGGAAGTTTTTAATAAAATTCAATTGGGAGCTACCTGGAGTCAGGGATTTAAAAATACAGCCGGAACCAACGAATATTTACCGGAACCAACTACTTCTACCAACAGAGTATTTTCAGTAAATCTGGTATATTTATTTAAATAAGAATAATATTTATCCAATTTTTAGCGGTTGTTTTGATTTCATTGAGTCAAAACAGCCGTTTTTGTTTCAATTTGTATTGAAATATTAAAGTAAATATTGCGCTTTCTATCTCTTTTTTTCGTACCTTTGCAGCCCGTTACGAAAAAGATAAATAGCAGAAAATTACATTATTAATATAATATGAATATCGTCAAAAAAGACCTCGATCAGAACAATGCCATCGTGACGTTGAGCATTGAAAAAGCAGACTATGCTGAGAAAGTGGATAAAACTTTACGTGATTATCGCAAGAAAGCGAACATCCCGGGTTTCCGCCCAGGTATGGTTCCTGTAGGTTTAGTAAAGAAAATGTATGGTAAAGCCGTATTGGCCGAAGAAATCAACAAATTAGTTTCTGATAATTTGTATAAATTCATTCAGGAAAACAACCTGAATATTCTAGGAGAACCACTTCCAAACGAAACCGATCAAAAAACAATCGATTTCGATACACAGGAAGATTTCGAATTCTCTTTCGATTTGGGTATTGCTCCTGAATTCGAGGTGACTTTGAACAAAAAAGACAAAGTAAAATTCTACGACATTGCCGTAAGCGATGAAATGATCGATAATCAGGTAAAATCGTACACCGGACGTTACGGAAAATACGTGCAGGAAGAAGTGGTAGAAGAAAAAGATATGATCAAAGGCGAATTGCTTGAAATGGCTGGCGGAAAAGTGAACGAGTCGGGCATTAAAGTCCAGGACGCTACTCTGACTGCTGCATACATGAAAGACGATGCGCAGAAAGCACTTTTTGTAGGTGCTAAGAAAGGTGATGTAATCGTATTCAACCCGGCAAAAGCATTCGAAAACGAAAGCGAAATAAGCTCATTGCTTAAAATTTCGAAAGACGAAGCTAAAACGATCGAATCTGATTTCCAAATCAAAATAGATAGCATTACCCGTTACCACGAATCAGAAATCAATCAGGAATTGTTTGATAAAGTGTATGGCGAAGGTGTTGTAGCAAGCGAAGAAGAATTCCGTGCAAAAATCAAGGAAAACATTAAAGAAAACCTTGCTTCGGACAGCGAATACAAATTTGGAGTGGATGCTCAGGAAATGCTTGTTGCAAAATTCAACGACCTTGTTTTCCCTGATGCATTCCTGAAGCGTTGGGTGTTGGCAACAAATGATAATATTACTCCTGAAACATTGGAAGAAGATTATCCTAAAATGATTGCTGACCTGAAATGGCACCTGATCAAAGATAAACTGGCTAAGTCTAATGATGTAAAAGTGGAAACTGCCGATGTTGAAGATTTTGCGAAGAAAATGGCAAAAGCTCAGTTTGCTCAATATGGCATGATTGGTATCGATGATGAAATTATTGCCAACTATGCAAAAGACATGATGAAAAAAGAAGACACTGTAAAAAACATCGTGGAAAGAGTTGTTGAGCAAAAAGTGTTTACAGCGGTTAAAGATGCTGTGAAACTTGACACCAAGGAAATTACAATCGAAGAATTCAATAAAATGTTCGAAGGAAAATAAAATTTCTTTCCATCGTTTTTTTGCCTGAAAGGCTTTTAACTGCAAAAACAAAAACAAAATATCACTATCTTTGTTTTTCTTGAAAATGGTTAAAAGCCTTTTGCATTTTTGTGAAAGTTGACTATTTGTCAGTATTATCATTCGGTCTGGTTTTTGAATATCACCTCGGCGGATTATTTAATGATCTGACTTTATAAACTTTATAAACTTTACAAAATATATAGATTATGAACAACAACGATTTTCGTAATTATGCTACCAAACATCTTGGTATGAATGGACTGGCGCTCGATCAGTATGTCAATATAACCAGTAATTATATTTCTCCGTCTATCCTTGAAGAACGTCAACTGAATGTAACACAAATGGATGTGTTTTCGCGTTTAATGATGGATCGTATTATTTTCCTTGGAACTCAGGTGGACGATTATACTGCTAATGTAATTCAGGCTCAGCTGTTATATCTCGATTCGTCCGATCCGGGCAAAGATATTTCTATTTACCTGAATTCTCCCGGTGGATCGGTATATGCAGGCTTGGGAATTTACGATACCATGCAGTTTATTGGTTCGGATGTAGCGACTATTTGTACAGGTATGGCTGCTTCGATGGCTGCTGTTTTGTTGGTGGCAGGTGCTGACGGAAAACGCTCGGCGTTGAAACATTCCCGTATTATGATTCACCAACCAATGGGTGGCGCACAAGGACAGGCCTCGGATATCGAAATCACTGCCCGCGAAATACAAAAACTGAAAAGGGAATTGTATACAATCATTGCGGATCACTCTAAAAATACATACGAACGTATTGAAAAAGACTCGGATCGAGATTACTGGATGACCTCGCAGGAAGCGTTGGAATACGGTATGATTGATAAGGTTCTGTTTAACGAAAAGAAAAAATAAAAGCTAACGGTAATGCGAGGCTGTCTCAAAAGGAATAAGAACGCAAATTCCGCAAATAAGCACAAATCATAACAGGTTATATTTCCGAATGCTGGGAAGTCATTAATAAATTTTGTTTGTGAAAATTTGCGGAATTTGCGTTCGAAAATCTTTTCTTTGATGCTTTCATTATTTGTCGAAAGACAACAAATACAATTCTCTAAGAAAAAAGAATGGCTAAAAATAATAAAAATTGTAGTTTTTGCGGACGTCCCGAATCGCAGGTGGAGTTCTTTATTATGGGGCAGGATGGGGCGCATATTTGTAACGAATGTGCGATTCAGGCTGCCGAAATTGTAAAGGAGAACAGCACGAAAAAATCGAACCTTCCAAATCTGCAAAAAGAACAGGTCCCGAAACCAATCGAAATAAAAGAATATCTCGATCAATATGTTATCGGACAGGAAGAAGCGAAGAAATATCTTTCGGTGGCGGTTTACAATCATTACAAAAGGCTGATGCAGGAAAACTCGAATGATGATGTGGAAATTGAAAAATCGAACATTATCATGGTGGGTTATACCGGTACAGGAAAAACGCTTTTGGCAAAAACCATTGCAAAAAAACTGCATGTGCCGTTTACCATAGTTGATGCTACAGTTTTGACAGAAGCGGGCTATGTGGGTGAAGATATCGAGAGTATTCTGACCCGTTTGCTTCAGGTGGCCGATTACGATGTGAAAGCTGCCGAACGCGGAATTGTATTTATCGATGAAATTGACAAGATTGCACGCAAGAGTGATAATCCAAGTATTACGCGCGATGTGAGTGGAGAAGGTGTTCAGCAGGGATTGTTGAAGTTGCTCGAGGGTTCTGTGGTAAATGTTCCACCTCAGGGAGGACGCAAGCACCCGGATCAGAAAATGATTGCGGTGAATACGCAGAATATCCTCTTTATTTGCGGTGGCGCTTTCGACGGTATTGAGAAAAAAATTGCCGCACGTCTGAATACAAGAGTGGTTGGTTATGGCGCTTCTGTTGGGATCGAACATATTGATAAGCTTAATCTGTTGCAGTATATAGCCCCTCAGGATTTGAAGTCATTTGGTCTTATTCCTGAAATTATAGGACGGTTACCGATTTTGACTTATTTGGAGCCTTTGGATAGAAAAGCCCTTCGTAAGATTTTGACAGAACCTAAGAATTCCATTACCAAACAATATCGAAAGTTATTTAAAATGGATGGCGTTGAGTTGGTATTCAGCGATGAAGTGCTGGAATATATCGTGGATAAATCAATCGAGTTTAAGTTAGGTGCGCGTGGTCTGCGTTCAATCACCGAGACAATCATGATGGATGAAATGTTTGAAATGCCTTCGAAAAATGAAAAGAAGCTGACAATCTTGTTGCCATATGCTAAAAGTAAGATTGAAAAAGCAAATATAAACCGACTTAAAATAGCTTAAATAGGCTGGGTAGAAATGCCGATAGAAGCTTTTAATGTATTTAATCGGGATGTTGACTAGATTTATTAGTTAATATCCTGATTTTTTTTTCAAAATATGTTGTATATTTCGAATCTGTTTATATTTTTGTTATGTAAAACCGAATTGAAGGTTTTATAATAGATTGTTGTTTATTTACAATATATAAAAAACACTTGAATAAGTGCTTTTAATTAAACAATAACTTTCGCATTCATTTTTTTACTCAAATTGATATGACCAATCTGTCTGCTTTAGCAACACAGTTGAAAAAGAATTTCGGCTTTGATACTTTTAAAGGGAATCAGGAAGCGATTATTCAAAATGTGCTTGATGGGAACGATACATTTGTCTTGATGCCAACAGGTGGAGGGAAGTCGTTGTGTTATCAGTTGCCTTCTCTGCTTATGGGTGGAACGGCTATTGTAATATCTCCGCTGATTGCTTTGATGAAGAATCAGGTGGATGCTATGCGTAACTTTAGCGAAGAGGATGGTATAGCTCACTTTATCAATTCATCGCTGACAAGGCAAGCTATTGACCAGGTGAAAGGTGATATTCTTTCGGGTAAAACAAAACTGTTGTACGTCGCTCCAGAGTCGCTGACGAAAGAAGAAAATATAGATTTCCTGAAGCAGGTGAAAATTTCTTTTTACGCGGTGGACGAGGCACACTGTATTTCGGAATGGGGGCACGATTTCCGTCCTGAATATCGCAGGATCAGACCGATTATCAATGATATCGGTGCAGCTCCGCTAATCGCTTTGACGGCTACTGCTACGCCTAAAGTGCAGCACGATATTCAGAAAAATCTGGGAATGTTAAACGCGAAGGTATTTAAATCTTCATTCAACAGGGCGAATCTGTATTACGAGGTAAGACCTAAAACAAAAGATGTTGATAAGGATTTAATCAAGTATATCCGTTCGCAGGCCGGGAAATCGGGTATTATTTATTGTTTGAGCCGTAAAAAAGTGGAAGAGCTTGCCGAAACATTAAATATGAATGGAATTCATGCTTTGCCCTATCATGCAGGTATGGATTCTTTTGTCAGAAGTGCCAATCAGGATAGTTTCCTAATGGAGAAAGTTGAAGTGATTGTTGCGACAATTGCTTTCGGAATGGGTATCGACAAACCCGATGTACGTTATGTTTTGCACTACGATATGCCTAAAAGTTTGGAAGGTTATTATCAGGAAACGGGACGTAGTGGCCGCGATGGCGGTGAAGGCCAGTGCATTGCCTTTTATGCATATAAAGATTTAGACAAATTACGCAAGTTTATGCAAGGCAAGCCCGTAGCCGAGCAGGAAATTGGCAATCAATTATTATTGGAAACCCAGGCATATGCAGAATCATCTGTTTGTAGAAGAAAATTACTGCTTCATTATTTTGGAGAAGAATACAAAGAAGATAACTGCGGATGTTGTGATAACTGTATGAAACCACGAAAATTTATTGAGGGACAAGAATTATTGTCATTGGTATTAGAAACGATTCTGGTCGTTAAGGAAAAATTTAAAGCAGAGCACATTGTTGATATTTTGAAGGGAAATGAAACTTCGGATGTAACATCTTATCAACATGACGAATTAGAAAACTTCTCATCGGCTTCGGATGAAGACGAAAAATTGCTTCATGCCGTAATTCGTCAGGCTCTGATAGCGGGGTATCTGTCAAAAGATATCGAAAATTATGGATTGTTGAAATTGACTGCTGCCGGAAAAGCTTATTTGAAAAAACCGCAACCATTCCCAATTGTAAAAGATAATGAATACGATGATGAGGAAGAAGAAACCAATGTAAAAAATACCGGAGGTACTTGTGCTGCCGACGATGTTCTTTTCTCTATCTTAAAAGACCTTCGTAAGAAATTATCGAAGAAACTGGAAGTTCCTCCTTTCGTAATTTTTCAGGATCCTTCGTTGGAAGCTATGGCAACCAGCTATCCGATTTCGTTGGAAGAGTTGCAAAATATTCCGGGAGTTGGTGCGGGGAAAGCAAAACGCTACGGTGAAGAGTTCCTGAAAGTGATAAAAGAACATGTGAAGGAAAACGAGATTATTCGTCCTGAGGATTTGCGTGTTCGTACAGTGGCTAATAAATCCAAGCTGAAAGTATCTATTATTCAGGCTATCGACCGTAAAATTGCATTGGACGACATTGCAATGTCAAAAGGACTGGAAATAAGCGAATTGCTGGACGAAATAGAAGCGATTGTGTATTCCGGTACGAAAATAAATATCGACTATTTCTTGGATGAAGTAATGGATCCGGATCATGTTGACGAGATTTTCGATTACTTCAATAGTGCTGAAACTGATAAAATTGAACCGGCTCTTGATGAACTTGGTGAAGATGATTTTAGCGAAACTGAAGTTCGTTTGGTGAGAATAAAATTCTTGTCAGAAATAGGAAACTAATATAATCAATACAAAACAGAAAGACTGATTCGGTGAAAACAGAATCAGT
>QKGU01000015.1 GCA_003250325.1 Paludibacter sp. | reverse complement strand
GTGCCCATGAAAGATATTGTACGAGTACATGCATCAAGCGGAACGACCGGAAAACCCACCACGGTTGGTTACACGAAAAAAGACATAGAAAACTGGCGCGAAGTGGTAGCCCGTTGTTTAACAATGGCCGGAATTTCGTCGGACGATGTGATGCAGGTTTCGTATGGATACGGATTGTTTACCGGAGGTTTGGGAGTTCATTATGGAGCAGAAACAGTTGGATGTACTGTTGTGCCGATTTCTGGTGGAAACACTCGCCGTCAATTGCAGCTAATGTCCGATTTTGGTTCTACTGTACTGGCTTGCACGCCTTCTTATGCACTGCATCTGGCAGATGCGCTCGAAGAATTCGGATATTCTCTGAAAGATATGAAACTGAAAGTCGGTGTTTTTGGAGCAGAACCCTGGACTGAAAATATGCGGATAGAGTTGGAGAAAAAATGGGGAATTCATGCCCACGACATTTATGGTCTGAGTGAAATAATGGGTCCGGGAGTTGCGAACGATTGTATCCATCATTCCGGATTGCATGTTCACGAAGATCATTTCTTTCCCGAAATAGTTCATCCCGATACAAAAGAACCAATGCCCGATGGACAACAGGGAGAACTGGTATTTACCACGCTTACGAAAGAAGGAATTCCCTTGCTACGTTATAATACACGTGATTTATCAACATTGAACAGAGAAACCTGCGCTTGCGGAAGAACTTCAGTTCGTATGAAAAAAATTACCGGACGGAGCGACGATATGTTGATTATTCGCGGAGTTAATCTTTTCCCATCTCAAATTGAGCATGTGTTGCTCGAAATGGGAGAAACCAGTGCTCATTATATGTTGTATGTCGATCGTGAAAATAATCTTGATACGCTGGAGCTGAAAGTGGAACTGGACGAATCGAAATTTGTTGATACCATTCGTGACCTTCAAAATCTCTCGCGTAAAATAGAACATGCACTGAACAGTGCAATCGGGTTGAGTGTGAAAGTAACTTTGGTAGAGCCTAAATCAATTGCCAGAAGCGAAGGAAAAGCAGTAAGAGTGGTAGATAACCGGAAAAAATAATCGATTGATGAGTTGATGTGATGATGAGTTGATTAGTTAATAGGTTGATGTAAGGATTATTTATTATTACTTTTACCATATCATTACATTATCAAAATCATGATTTGTATAATAATTTAATTGTCACATTACCCCATCAACTAATTATCACATCAACACATCATTACATTAAAACCATGATACAAAAGGAACTTGTTGATTCACTTTTTTCTGCCTTTGGCGAATCGGACATAACTCATTTGTCTATTCGTGAAGTTGGGAAACTGGTTTCACAGATTGAAACTGAGAGCGGACAGGAATTTATTCATATGGAAATGGGCGTTCCCGGTTTGCCTGCTACTGATATCGCTGTGAAAGCAGAAAAGGAAGCATTAGATGCCGGAGTGGCAAATTCATATCCGAATATTGAGGGTATTCCGTTTGCAAAAAAGGAGATAGCTCGATTTGCGAAATTATTTTTAAATATTGATGTTGCTCCTGTCAATTGTGTTCCGACTGTTGGTGGGATGCAGGCCAGTTTTGCTGCGTTGCTTGCAGCTGCACGTACCAATCCGGAAAAACCATATACGCTGTTCATTGATCCTGGTTTTCCGGTTCAAAAATCGCAACTTCAGCTAATTGGTGTTCCTTTTAAATCGTTCGATATTCTGAATTTCAGGGGAGAGAAGTTGCGGGATAAACTTGAGTCATTTCTTCGCAAAGGAAATATTTGCTCGATTTGCTATTCGTCTCCCAACAATCCTTCGTGGATATGTTTTTCGGAAGCAGAACTGAAGATAATTGGTGAGCTTGCTACAAAATACGATACAATTGCTGTCGAAGATCTGGCCTATTTCGGGATGGATTTCAGAAAGAATTATGGTGTTCCGGGTGTTCCTCCTTTTCAACCGACTGTAGCGCAATTTACCGATAACTATATTTTGTTATTGTCAGCCTCAAAAATTTTCAGTTATGCCGGACAACGAATTGGAATGATGATTACCTCCGAGAAGTTGAGAACAAGGCATTATCCTAATCTGAAAAGATATTTTAGTAGTGATGTTCTAGGTCATTTTATACCTTATGGTGTTTTGTATGCTACCACAGCCGGAACTTCACATACGGCTCAGTTTGCTTTAGCATCTGTACTGAAAGCGGTGAACGATGGTCAGATAAACTTCACTGATGCATTGCATTTCTATGGCGAAAAAGCAAAGATTATGAAATCGCTGTTCCTGAAATATGGTTTTTACATCGTTTACAATGATGAGGAGCGCGAACTTGCCGACGGATTTTATTTTACCATTGCTTATCCGGGAATGACAAGCGCAGAGTTGATGAAAGAATTTCTTTATTATGGAATTAGTGCTATTTCATTAGCCATAACAGGAAGCGAAAATCCGAATGGACTCCGGGCTTGTGTTTCATTTGTAAGAATGGATCAAATGAGCATACTTGAAGAAAGGTTAGCGGAATTTGTAAAAAGAAATGGATAGTAAAAGCTGTAGTGCTAAAACGCAAAGACGCAAATAAAATGTTTCCTGAGGTTAAAATTTTGCGGCTTCGCGTCTTTGCGGTAAGTAGTGTAATTTAAAATTCTATATCATAAAGTCCTTCAGCGTCTTTTTCGAACCAATCCAGACTCATGTCGGTCATAGGATGACTTCTTAAACGTTCGAGTATTTCGAAGTTGATTGTAGCTGCATGGCTGCCCGACATACTTACACGGTGAACCTGATCGACTGTTTTGAAGCTGGCTGCCAAAACTTTAGTGTTGAGTTTGAAGTTGTCGATGTTGTCAACAATGTGTTTCACAACTTCAATCCCGTGCGAAGAGATGTTGTCGAGACGGTTCACATAAGGAGCTACCCAATCAGCTCCTGCACGAGCAGCAACCAATGCTTGTTGTTGAGTGAATATTGCTGTAGCAGTAACATTAAAGCCTGCATCTTTCAGGATTGGCATTGCTTTGTATCCTTCTTTCGATACCGGAATTTTTACGAAGTAATTGTCTCCTAGACCATATTTAGTTTTATAGGCTTTCGCTTCACGAACCATGTCCTCGGCATTTCGGCTTATCATTTGGACGTGTAGCATTTTATCTCCTGTAATTTCAATAATCTTGGGAAGTATTTTTGATAAAGGTTCTTTTTCAGCAGCAATGATAGTTGGATTGGTGGTTACTCCGGCAATTGGGAAATAGTAAAGAAGTTCTTTTAATTCGGCAATATTAGCCGTGTCAGCTAGATAAATCATATTTTTAGTGTTTATAATTATGTCGGCAAAGTTACTTCAAATGGTTGTATTCGAAGTGTTTATGAGATTAAAGTTGTGTTAAATAATAAACAGACTGCACTAGAATTGATTTAGGATAGAAATAACAACACAATCTATAGTCGTTTGATTAAGGAAAAGTTATGCTAAAAATATTGTATTTTTGTTGCTGAAAAAAAGCAGAAGGATATGTCTACAATAAAAATTGAATTTGCCGGTGTAGCTGCTGAGATAGTACTTGGTAACTACATGCCAAAAGATACTACTATTTATAATAATTGGGAAGATTTTTATCATTTCAATGATCTGATACATGAATCATTATTATTAGTTGAATATATATCGGAAATACAAATTAAAGAAGATGATAAGTTAATCTTTAGTGGGCGAATCCCGGAAGCTCATTGCAGAGCTCAAAAAAGTTTTATTCCGGTTTTGTCCGAAGGAGCCACCTATCTCAGAACGGAATGTGCTGAACAAGCTATATATAAGGCGGAATTTGAAGCGGATAATTTTGATAAAATGAAATTGTTTTTCGAAACGCAGGATTATGATCTTCTCTTTAAAGTAGGCAGTCCGTTTCTTGTAGCAATAAATTACGAAGGTTCAGTGTATAAATTGGAGTGGGTCAGTGGTAAACCAGTAGGTAACATTTGTTTGCTATGTCGTTGTGAAAATGGTTTTCTTGTTCCGTTGTATGATGCTGTCAATAAGAAAAATCGTTGAATTAGATGTTCAAATCCTCAAATTAAATAAAATGATTATCCGCAAAGTGTCCTATTGTAAATTTTCGATTTAAAATCTGGAGTATAAGAAACGGCAGTAATAAGCAGTCTGTCGAATATTTTTTCTCCAAAATATCTTCTGTTGAATTTATAGCAGAACTCATTGAGATAA
>QKGU01000395.1 GCA_003250325.1 Paludibacter sp. | reverse complement strand
AATCGTATTCAATGCCGTATCATATCCAATTGTTGAATCAGTTCCATACAAATCGTTATCAATTGTACCGGGTAATCCAACAATTGGGACATTGTATTCCTGAGCAAAAATACGAGCACCGGTAAAAGTTCCATCTCCTCCAACCACAATCAGAGCGTCAATTCCCTCTTTTTGCATGTTTTCGTAAGCCTGACGTCGCCCTTCAACAGTTTTAAACTCAGCACAACGGGCACTTTTCAATATCGTACCGCCATGTTGTATAATATTACTGACATCCTGAGTTTGAAACTCTTTTATTTCACCGGTAATCAGCCCTTTATAACCTCTGTAAATAGCCTTAACCTTAATTCCATTAAAAATGGCTGCACGTGTTACCGATCGGATTGCGGCATTCATACCAGGAGCATCACCTCCGGAAGTAAGCAACCCAATACATTTGATTTCGTATTTCATTGTAAAAAATAAATAATAAACTAATTCTATTTTTGTTTCAAAGCTTTCTCACTCAATCTGGCAGCCACACTCTCCATTACCCAGCGGGGAGTTGATGTTGCTCCACAGATCCCAATACTTTTTGAGAAATCAATGTCAAGATCATCCACCTCATCAGCATCAGAAACAAGATAAGAATGAGGATTGATTTTTTTGCTTTGTTCAAACAAAACTTTCCCATTCGAACTTTTCTTTCCGCTAACGAAAATTATGATGTCCTTTTGTTCTGCAAAAGTAGTGATATTTGGAATTCTATTTGCAACCTGACGACAAATTGTATCAGAATATTCAAAATCGGCATCCGGTTGCATCTTTTCCGAAATCGTTGTTACAAGATGATTAAAACCATTTAACGATTTTGTAGTTTGAGAAAAAAGACGAATATTTTTCGAGAAGTTCACTTTACTTAATTCACTCTCATCTTCAATAACAATCGCTTTACCTTCAGTTTGACCAACTAACCCGTTTACTTCGGCATGTCCGTGATGACCAAAAATAACGATTTGAGTATCCGGTGTAGGTGTACTTTCGTACGACCTTTTTATCCGTGCCTGCAATTTAAGCACAACCGGACATGAAGCATCTATTAAAGTTATGTTATTTTTTTTTGCCAACTCATAAGTCGATGGTGGTTCGCCATGTGCCCGCAACAACACTTTTGCATCATGTAGTTCTGCAAACCGTTCATGATTTATTGTTATCAGACCCATTTTTGCAAGTCTTTCCACTTCCTGTCCGTTATGAACAATATCACCCAGACAATACAGCGTTTCGCCTTTTGCCAACTCCTCTTCAGCTTTATTAATGGCTTTCACCACACCAAAACAAAAACCAGATTTATTATCTATTTCTATATTTGACATATTTCTTGTATTAATTAAAAAAAACGAAATATAATTAGGTTCTAATTATACTTCATAGAATCAAACAACCGCATCTTCTAATAGTTTACGCAGTTTTATCAAAAAAATGCTAATATCAATCGAGAGCTGTTCTTTCCCTGAACAAATTCATCAAAATTGCTTGCTGCTCTGCCGGGCTCAAATCGCTGTTATCAATTTCAATAGCATCATCCGCTTTTCTCAACGGACTTTCGGCTCTGTTTTGATCACGATCGTCACGTTCAAGCACGTTGGCGAGAACTTTCTCAAAATTAACAGAATCATCTTTTTCTTTCATTTCAAGAAAACGTCGCTGTGCGCGAACCTGCGGAGATGCAGTAAGAAAAATCTTCAGCTCGGCATTAGGAAAAACAACTGTTCCAATATCCCGGCCATCCATCACAATTCCTTTTTTCTCGCCCATTAGTTGTTGCTGACGAACGAGTTCTTTTCTGACAAAACCCAGCGTGCTTACACGGCTTGCTCCGTTCGCAACTTCGAGTGTCCTGATTTCAGTTTCAACATTTACTCCATTTAAATAAGTATCTGCTTTCCCCTGCGCATTTGTTCTGAATTCAATTCGAATTGAATGAATATGTTTTTCAATCTCCGTTTCATTCATTTCAGTATCGGTCATCCAATCATTCTTAATGCAAAATAACGAAACCGCACGATACATTGCACCTGTATCTACATAAATGTAACCTGTTTCGCGAGCCAGTTCTTTAGCCATCGTACTTTTTCCGCACGACGAGAATCCATCAATTGCAACAACTATTTTCTTCATGTATAATTATGATAAATTCAGCTACATTCTGAATTCGTTAAGTGAAGTACTGATTGAAAATTGGTAAGAATAATTGCCGACCTGAAACTGAGACATTCCGAAACCAACATGGAATTTGTACAGTTTTATTCCTCCACCGAAAGAAAAACCGGACATCGTTTTAAAACCGGACATCACCATTTCGGCATGACGACGATGATTATAGGATGCTGTAAGGTAGAAATTTTTGGAAGGAACAAATTCTGCAGCAAAAATAGCATGACGGAACGCCATATCTACAAAACTGATTTTATCTTCGGTCTCTTCTTCATTGCTCAAATTGAGATTAGTTTGTGGTTGATTTGTCGATTGGTAGCTCAAATCCCAATGTTGCAAATTATGCAATGTCACAGACAAACGCAAAGGTGCATGTGCAAGCTTTTTGCTCAATCCCATTTGTATATCGAAAGGCAGAGGTTCGAAGTGTTGCCCATATTCGTCGGAATAATAACCTTTAAACTGAGTTCCCATATTGCGCAACACCAAACCGGCTGAAAAAAGTTTGCTTTCACTTACATAATTAACTCCGGCATCCAATGCCATACCAAAACTTGTATAACGTTCCATTACCGAATATATAGGTTTCAGAGTTCCTCCAACCGATATTTTATTATTTATTTGACGGGAATAAATTAAATGCAGAGCATATTCTTTAGAAGTAAATTCACCAATAATTTCGTTGAGTTCAGTAGTTTCTTTAAATAATCCATAATCAACAAACTGCACACCAACTGCAAAATTATTATTGCATCCAAAACTACGACTATACATAGCAGAACCAAACTGAATGGTTTCTAAATAATTAGCCATATTCAGGCCAATCACATTCGACATTTCCGATGTCAAAAGCGATGGATTCTGAAAGGCGAAGTTCAAGTCATTATCATTCAGCGAAACATTTGTTCCACCCATAGCAGCCAAACGCGATGAAACCGGCAAATCCAGAAACTTATATACTCCGTAGCCAGCTTGAGAAAAAAGTTGAAAACAACCAGAAGTTATTAATGTGAAAAATATCAGGATATTTCTTTTCATCTAAACTAAAATTGCGAATTTTAAATCGGTTCTTAATAAAAAAACAAAAAAATATTGATTTTAATCACCGATTTTCAAAAAAACACCCAAAGATACACTATTTTTGTGGTCTGAAAATAAGTTATTAAAATTACTAAACGAAAAAAAACAGAAAAATTATATTTTAATGTAATAATATTTGAGATAAAACATAGTCTCATAAAGAATTGTACTTATTGGAAAGAATAAATGTTTTTTTCATAAAGAGACAAATAAACTTTAAAAAAATTATATTACATTTGCCCTGCTGAAAATTCAAAATAAAATAACATAATTATGGACTTAAAAAAATCACCAAAAGCCTCGTTAGAAGACAAAAAATTGTTCTTTCTTTTAATAGGTTTCGTTATGGTTTTGTCTTTGATTTACATAGGTTTAGAGTGGACCAAATCCGAGGTCACTGTATACGACAATGTGAATTCAGACTTTCTTGTTGAAGATGAACTAGATGTTATACAAACATCGCAGGATGTTACTCCTCCACCTCCACCTCCTCCTGCTCCGGAAGTTGTAGAAGTGTTAAACGTTGTTGAAAACGACAAAGAAACTGCTTCAATCGAAATCAACACAGAAGATGACAAGGACAAAGCAGTAGTAATTAGCGCTCCTGTAGCTCCTCGCGTAATAGAGGAAGAAGACAACGTGGTATTCCAAGTGGTAGAAACAATGCCATCGTTCCCTGGCGGAGATATGGCTATGATGAAATTTATGAGTGAGAATATCAAATATCCTGTAATCGCTCAGGAAAACGGTATTCAAGGTCGCGTTATTTGTCAGTTTGTGGTAAATAAGGACGGTTCAATTGTCGATGTAGAGGTTGTACGTAGCGTTGACCCAAGTTTGGACAAAGAAGCTATACGTATGATTAAATCCATGCCTAACTGGTCACCAGGAAAACAACGTGGTAAATCTGTACGTGTAAAATATACCCTACCGGTAAACTTCAGATTACAATAAAACAAACAAAGAGTACAAAGCAAATTGTCCCGCGGTCAATTTGCTTTGCTTCTGATTTATAAATAAAAACCGTTTGGTAACTCCAAACGGTTTTTTTATATTTGAATCGTTTTTATAACAAAAGCTTACAGACATTAGTTTTGGGGCAAATAAGAACGAAATCAGACTTCACAAACCCTATAAAACATGAAAACCGAGATATACGAAGAGAAAGCCGTGCTTGTTGGTGTTATCACTCAGGTACAAAACGAAGAGAAAGCAAAAGAATATCTCAACGAGTTAGCATTTCTGGCCGAAACTGCCGGTGCTTCACCTGAAAAACTTTTCTTTCAACGACTGGAATACCCAAATCCGAAAACTTACATTGGCCCGGGAAAATTATTTGAGATAAAGCAATTTGTTGATGAAAATAATATTGGATTGGTGATATTCGACGATGAGTTATCGCCAAAGCAGTTGAGAAACATCGAAGCTGAGTTGAAAGTATTAATTCTCGACAGAACCACTCTTATTCTGGATATTTTTGCAAAAAGAGCTCAAACAGCAAACGCAAAAACGCAGGTTGAGCTGGCTCAACTTCAATACATGTTGCCTCGTTTGACCCGTCTGTGGACTCACCTTGAGCGTCAACGTGGTGGTATTGGCATGCGTGGTCCGGGTGAGACTCAGATAGAGACCGACCGTCGTATTATCCTTACAAAAATCGCTTTATTAAAGCAAAACCTGAAAGATATTGACCAGCAAATGTCCACGCAAAGAAAGAATCGCGGGAAAATGGTTCGGGTTGCTTTGGTTGGATACACCAACGTTGGAAAATCCACCATAATGAATTTGTTGAGTAAGTCGGATGTTTTTGCCGAAAACAAGCTTTTCGCAACACTCGACACCACAGTAAGAAAAGTGATTATCGACAACCTGCCGTTTCTACTCTCCGATACAGTAGGGTTTATTCGCAAATTACCACATCATCTGATTCAATCGTTCAAATCTACTCTCGACGAAGTTCGTGAAGCCGATTTGCTCATTCATGTGGTTGATGTTTCGCACTCTAACTTCGAAGAACAGTTGGAAGTGGTAAATGAAACTCTCAAGGAAATTGATCCGCAAGAGAAACCATCTATTCTGGTATTCAACAAGATAGACGCATTTTCATATATTCCCAAAGACGAAGACGATTTATCGCCTGTAAGGAAAGAGAACAGAAGTCTGGATGAATTAATGAAAACCTGGATGGGAAAAATGCACGACAACTGCATTTTTATTTCTGCTCGAAACAAAGAAAATATCGAAGAACTGAAAGAATTGATGTATCAGAAGATCAAAGAAATTCATGTTGAACGATATCCATATAACGACTTTTTATTTCAGAAATACACCGATATAGAAGACGAAACATTATGACAAACTACCGCCAGCTTGCCGACAAAGAAATTGCGACTCTTACTGTTTATGGTTGTTCTGCCGAAAATTGGAAAAACGTAAATGTTGTGGAAGACTTTTCACCTAATTACTTTTCCAATGTTCATTTTTCAGGAGAAATTTATTTGGGAAAATACGACAAGGTGTTCGAACTTCCTGGCGGAGTAAAAAAACATTCGGGAATATTCAATTGTCATTTACACAATTGTAAAATAAGTGACGATGTTTTTATCGATAAAATTCATAATTATATCGCAAATTACGAAATTGAAGCTGGTGCTTATTTAGAAAATATTCATTTAATCGTTACTGAAGGTAGTTCAACATTCGGAAATGGAGTAAGATTGGCCACGATGATAGAAAGTGGTGGTCGAGAAGTGTCTATATACGATAATCTTTCGGCTCCGATTGCTTACATGATGGTTTTTTATCGTCACAATAAAGCACTGATTGAACAATTGGATAAGGCAGTTTTGAATTATTCAAACCAACAAAGATCAACATTTGGGAAAATAGGAAAAGATGTCCGCATTATCAATTGCGGCAGCATAAAAAACGTTCGTATCGGTGATTTTTCAGTTCTTGATACCGTGGCTACACTTGAAAACGGTACAATTTGCAGCAATGAGTCAGCACCTGTAATTTTGGGTTCAGGGGTTCAATGCAACGATTTTATCATTCAATCAGGAACCTTAATAACCGACGCAGCAATGGTGACGCGCAGCTTTGTAGGACAAGGCTGTATCATCGGCAAACAATTCTCGGCTATCGATTCGTTATTTTTTGCCAATTGTCAGGGACTTCACGGTGAAGCAGTTTCCATTTTCGGTGGGCCTTATACGGTTACTCATCATAAATCTACATTGATGCTTACGGCACTGTATTCGTTTATGAATGCCGGCAGCGGATCGAATTTCAGTAATCACATGTACAAGCTTGGCCCGGTTCATCAGGGAATTACTGAACGAGGTGTAAAGACATCGAGCAATTCGTACATCATGTGGCCTGCAAAAATCGGAGCGTTCACTACTGTACTTGGAACCCACAAAGGCAATCCTGATATTTCTGATTTACCATTTTCATATTTGATAGAGAATAATGGAGAGAGTCATTTATTACCCGGAATCAATTTACATAGTGCAGGCACGATTCGAGATGTACAAAAATGGCCAAAACGGGATTTAAGAAAGGGCAATGGAAAATTAGACCCGATTTGTTTTGATTTTCTCTCACCCTACACTATAAACAAGGCACTTAGCGGAATAACTATTCTGAAAGAATTATTATCAAAAATCGAAGAAGGAAATCAGTCAATCTGGTTTCAGAATTGCAAAATTAAGCGATCTGCCATCAGGAAAGGAATTGAACTGTATGAGATGGCTGTCGATTTGTTTATTGGAAATTCTATTTCAAACAGAATAACAGACAGTTCTGAACAGCCAGGAAAGGGAGATTGGGTAGATATGGTCGGATTAATTGCCCCAAAACAAGAAATTGAGAATTTGACTCAGAAAATAGTTTCAGAAAAAATGAATGTCGAAGCGATTCAAAATGAGTTATTGAGTATTTTCGACAACTATGCTGAGTTTTCGTGGAATTTTGCAGACTATCTGATTCAAAACAGAACAGAAAAAGAATTCAAAGATTTAAGTTCTTCGGAAATTAAAGAGCTAACAGAAAAAGCTCAAAAAGCAAATTCCACCTTTAATGATTTAATATTGAGAGACGCTAAAAAGGAATTCAACACTGTATCAAGAACCGGATTTGGAATTGACGGGGATGAAAATGACAAAAATGCCGACTTTGAAGCAACAAGAGGCACTTTTGATGAGCATCCTTTTGTAAAAGAAATTATAAATAACAAATAAGATGAATAACTTTAATTTTTATAGCCCAACCTTTTTTGTTTTTGGGAAAGGGCGTGAAAACGAAACAGGGAAATACGTAAAACGCTTTAACGGTTCAAAGGTATTAATTCATTTCGGAGGCGGTTCGGTAATTAAAAGCGGACTTCTTGATCGTGTAAAAGCTTCGCTTACATCTCAGGGTATTTCTTTCGAAGAATTGGGCGGTGTTGTGCCTAATCCACGTAGTGGGTTGGTTTACAAAGGAATTGAAATTTGCAAACGGAAAAAAATTGATTTTGTACTTGCCGTAGGAGGTGGTAGCGTTATAGATTCAGCAAAAGCAATTGCCATGGGTGCTTTGTACGACGGCGATTTTTGGGATTTTTATACCGGAAAAAAAATTGAAAAGGCATTGCCTGTGGCTACGATTCTTACCATTTCGGCGGCAGGAAGCGAAGGTTCGATGGGATCAGTAATTACGCACGAAGATGGTATGTTTAAACGTGCCGCAAACAACGATGTGCTTCGTCCTGTATTTTCAATTTTAAATCCCGAGCTTACTTCAACATTGCCCGACTATCAAATTGCTTGCGGAGTTACCGATATGATGGCTCACGTAATGGAACGCTATTTCACCAACACAAAGAATGTAGAAATAAGCGATCGGTTAAGCGAAGGAATCCTACTGGCTGTTATCAACGAAGCACCAAAAGCATTGGCCAATAAAGATTATGATTCGTTGGCGAACTTGATGTGGGCGGGAATGGTAGCACATAATGACACCTGTGGTGTTGGTCGCGAAAGCGACTGGGCGACACACAATATGGAACACGAACTTTCAGCATTGTACGATGTGGCTCATGGTGCCGGTCTGGCCGTTATGTTCCCGGCTTGGATGAAATACGTGATGCATCACGACGTAATGCGTTTTGCCCAATTTGCCGTACGCGTTTGGGGTTGCGAAATGGATTTTCAGAATCCGGAAAAAACCGCTTTACAAGGAATAGAACGTTACGAAAAGTTCATGACTTCCATCGGAATGCCAATTCGTTTTTCTGAATTAGGCGCAAAAGCGGAAGATATTCCAACACTCGTAAAAACTCTCGGACTTGGAGCAAACACACTGGGAAGTTTCGTAAAACTTACCGAAGAAGATGTAAAGAAAATTTATGAACTAGCAGTATAAGCACATTGCTTTTGAATGATGACAGTAAAAAAAATCAACAAATTAGACTCTACCAATTTAAACTTAGATATAAATCTTCCAGCATCAAAAAGCATCAGCAACCGCGCGTTGATTTTGAATGCATTGGCTTATAGTCCGTATGACATACAGAACTTATCGGATTGCGATGACACACGGGTAATGATTAAAGCACTGGATTCGAACGATACGACATTTGACATTGGTGCTGCCGGAACATCTATGCGTTTCCTAACCGCATTTCTTTCGAAAACTGTAGGCGAATGGATTATTACCGGAAGCGAAAGAATGAAAAACCGACCTATAAAATTATTGGTAGATGCTTTAAATAGTCTGGGAGCACGAATCGAGTATGTTGAAAAAGAAGGATTTCCGCCTTTGCGTATTTTCGGAAGTGCTCTTACCGGTGGTGAAATAACGCTGAACGGTGGAGTAAGCAGTCAGTATATTTCCGCATTGATGATGGTTGCGCCTTATATGCAAAATGGCTTGAAAATAGTGCTCGAAGGCGATGTTATTTCCGTTCCCTACATTTTAATGACCAAAGGAATGATGAAAGAATTTGGCGTGAATGCAGCTTTTGAAAACAATGTAATTGAAATAAAACCGCAAACCTACAAACCAATTCAATACAAAGTAGAATCAGACTGGTCGGCGGCATCATATTGGTACGAAGTACTCTCGATTGCCGGAAGCGGACAAATTTATCTGAACGGCCTGTACAGAAACAGTTCACAGGGTGACAGCAAAGTGGCCGAACTTTTTGAACAATTAGGTGTGAAAACAGAATATCAAAAAGAAGGAGTTTTACTAAGCACTACAAAAAATTACGTCGCTGCTTTTGAATACGATTTTGTAAATCAACCAGATCTGGCACAAACTTTTGCAGTAACCTGCTGTTTAAAAGACATTCCGTTTCATTTCAAAGGTGTTCAAAGCTTAAAAATAAAGGAAACTGATCGTATTGCAGCTCTTATAAATGAATTGGGGAAAGCAGGATTTGCTCTCTTTGAACCAAAAGATGGCGAATTAGCCTGGCAAGGCGAACGGTGCGAACCGGCAGCAGAAATAAGCATTGCAACCTACGAAGATCATCGTATGGCAATGGCTTTTGCGCCTATGGCTCTGACAACAGCGATAACTATTGAAGAGCCGCAAGTGGTAAGCAAATCGTATCCTGATTTTTGGGACGATTTTGAAAAACTCGTCAATTAATTAAAGATGTTTCAATTCGAAAACATAACGAAAAAGTTCTCCGAGCAATTTGTTCTGGAGAACTTTTCGTTTACTGTTTCCAAGGGTGATAAAGTAATCATTTCTGGAAAATCGGGAATTGGAAAAACCACTTTGTTCCGACTATTGCTGGGATTTGAATCAGTTGATAGTGGTGCAATCTACTTTAATGAGCAAAAACTGGACGAACAAACAGTCTGGGATTTGCGGAGAAGAGTTGCATATGTCAGTCAGGATTTGAATATAGGACGCGGAAAAGTTAGGTTATTTTTGCAGGACACACTATTATTAAAGGCAAACCTGCATCTAAAAAACACTTCTGAAACAACAATTAAAGAGTTTTTCAATCAATTTTGTTTGAATGAAAGCATTCTTGAGAAGGACATTGAAGAACTATCAGGAGGAGAAAAACAAAGAGTTGCCATCATTAATTCGTTACTATTGCAACGTGACATCTTCTTTCTGGACGAAATAACATCGGCATTGGATATCAGTTTGAAGAAAACGGTTATGGATTATTTTTTTCAGAATCCAAATTATACGGTTTTATCGGTTTCACACGACAATTACCTACCTCAAGATATCGAAGTTAAAACAATTAATCTGGAAAAAGTATGAACGGAGCTGTTGATCTTTCGATATTTTCAATGATAATGAGTGGCGTTTTGCTTGCCATTCCTTTAATTGTCTTATGGTATCTACGAACAGGCATTATCAAAAATCTGTTGATTTCTACAGTTCGAATGGCTGCCCAACTCGTTTTGATTGGATTTTTTCTTGAATATCTGTTTCGATTGAACAACTGGCTGGCCAATATAGGTTGGTTTATTGTAATGATATGTATTGCGGTGATTTCAGTTGTGAAAAATTCCGGATTAAAACTTAACCATTTCGCCAAACCCCTCCTACTCGCTTTTCTGTTTTCCAACTTTTTTGTAGTCATCTATTTCAATGCCTTCATTTCGAATCTCGATTTCATTTTCGAGGCAAAATATATGATTGCAATTGGTGGAATGATATTAGGAAATTCATTACGGGCGAATGTTGTTGGGTTAGGTGATTTTTATAAATCGCTCCGGAAAGACGAGCAGACTTATTTCTACAAATTATCGTTAGGTGCCACCAAATATGAAGCATTATTGCCTTTTGCAAAAAAAAGTTTTATGGCGGCTATTAATCCGACTATAGCCACAATGGCCACTATGGGAATTGTTTCGCTACCCGGAATGATGACAGGACAGATTCTTGGAGGTTCAGTACCATTGGTTGCTATCAAATATCAAATTGCGATTATGATTGCCATTTTAACCTCCACTGCTCTTAGTATCGGTTTAAGTATTCTCTTTACAGTTCGATCTTCTTTTCATAAAAATGGAGTATTGAAGAAAAATATCTTTGCCGGCAAATAAACCTGTTTATTTTGTCAACCTCTCCAATACCTCATAGACAATCGGGCAAGTGTACGCATTTTTTATCGAAAGATTATAGATTTGATAAAACCGTTTTCGATCGGTGTGCGGATACTCCCGACATGCTTTAGGACGGTTTTCGTATATCGCGCAATAATTATCATCACCTAGAAACGGGCAAGGCATCGATTGAAAAACCATATCGCCATCTTCATCTATTCTCAAATATTTTTTTATCACATCCACCGGTTTCAGTCGAAGAGCTTTTGCCATTCGTTCCACATCCTTGTCTGTGATTCGTGGACCCAGCGTTCTGCAACAATTAGCACATTGCAAACAATCTGTTTTTTCCGAGATTTCATCATGTAGCTCATGAACAAACACATCCATTCCTTCCAGTTTTTTTTTATTTTTTGCAAAGAATTTTTTCCATTCAGGCTCTACTTTTAAAGCCAAAGTACTCAATTGTTTATGATCGATTTGTTTGCTCATTATTTATAAAAACGTAAATTTTCAGTCTGCAAAATTACAGAATAATAGGATAGCAATCAAGAATAATGGTTTTTTACACAAAAAATAGTATCTTTGCACCCGTTTATTATTTATATACATATAAATTTTATGAGTCAATTAAGTAATGTGTTGGGACAGTACGACGCTCCCCAGCAAGCAAAAGCGTTGGGCGTTTATCCTTATTTCCGTCCCATCGAATCCGATCAGGATACCGTTGTTACAATTGATGGAAAACGGGTTTTAATGTTCGGATCGAACAGCTACCTTGGACTTACCAATCACCCTCGTTTGAAAGAAGCTGCTATTAAAGCAGTAGAGAAATATGGTACCGGTTGTGCCGGCTCCCGATTTCTGAACGGAACATTAGACATTCATATCGAACTCGAAGAACGTTTGGCTAAGTTGGTTCACAAAGAAGCAGCTTTGGTTTATGCTACCGGTTTTTCGGTGAATGCAGGTGTTGTCCCTTGTGTTACTGGTCGCGAAGACTATTTGATTTTCGACGAATTTGATCATGCTTCTATTATTGAAGGAAAACGTTTGGCTTTTTCCAAGCAATTGAAATATCGCCACAACGATATGGATGCATTGGAGAAAATACTTCAGAAATGTGAACCAGACAAATTAAAACTCATTGTTGTTGATGGCGTATTCAGTATGGAAGGCGATGTTGCTAAATTGCCGGAAATAGTAGAACTTTCTAAAAAGTATAACGCATCGATATACGTTGACGAAGCTCATTCACTAGGTGTTTTTGGAAAAACCGGTGCCGGTGTTTGCGAGCATTTCGGAGTTTCCAATGATGTAGATTTAATAATGGGAACATTCAGCAAATCGCTTGGAACCATTGGAGGATTCATTGCTTCGGACAATAATATAATCAATTATTTAAAACACAATTCCCGCACATTGATTTTCAGTGCTTCGATCACGCCTGCATCTACAGGTTGTGTGTTGGGAGCGTTAGATGTAATGGCGGAAGAGCCATGGCGTAAAGACCAGCTTTGGGCAAATACCAAACGTGCAAAAGAAGGTTTCCTTAAAGCTGGTTTCGAAATCGGGCCGACAGAAACTCCGATTATCCCGCTTTATGTACGCGACAACACAACCACCTTCAAACTGACACGTATGTTGATGGATGACGGTGTATTTGTAAATCCGGTTGTTTCTCCGGCCGTTCGTTCGGAAGATTCACTGATCCGGTATTCTTTAATGGCAACGCATACCTTTGATCAGATCGATGAATCGATTGAAAAAATATCAAAAATTGCCCGTAAGTTGGGAGTTATTGAATAACAATTTTTGAATAAAAAATAATATACACTGAATAGAACAAATCTCGCAAAACAGATTGGTTCTATTCTTTGTTTTTAAAATATATCTGTCTTTACAATATTTGCTGATGAGAATCAGCTTAATTATTTCATATTTAATCAGAAATTAAAAAATGATTACAGTCTCTAATTTAGCCATTCAGTTTGGCAAACGCGTTTTATTCTCCGATGTAAACATGAAGTTCACCGCAGGCAACTGTTATGGTGTGATCGGTGCCAATGGTGCCGGAAAATCGACTCTAATCCGTATGCTTAGCGGCGATTTGGAACCGACCAGAGGAACTATTCAGTTTGGACCTGGTGAACGTTTATCCGTATTAAAACAGGATCACTTCGAGTTTGATGAATTTACGGTTATTGATACCGTAATGATGGGACACGACGTACTTTGGAAAATAAAAGAAGAAAAAGACGCTATTTATTTGAAAGAAGATTTCTCGGATGCCGATGGTATCCGTGCTTCCGAACTCGAAGATAAATTCAACGAAATGAACGGCTGGAATGCCGAAAGTGATGCCGCTTCTTTGTTGAGTGGACTTGGAATAAAAGAAGACCTACACTATCAGTTGATGAAAGAGCTGAGCGGGATGGAAAAAGTTCGCGTATTGCTGGCAAGAGCTCTCTTCGGCAAACCGGACAACTTATTACTCGACGAGCCAACCAACGACCTTGACGTGGATACAGTTATGTGGTTGGAGAATTATCTGGCAAATTACGAAAATACTGTTCTTGTGGTTTCTCACGACCGGCACTTCCTTGACGCGGTAAGTACACACACCGTTGATATCGATTTCGGAAAAGTTCAGTCATTTGCCGGAAACTATTCTTTCTGGTACGAATCGAGCCAGTTGGCACTTCGTCAGCAACAAGCTCAGAACAAGAAAGCAGAAGAAAAGAAAAAGGAACTGGAAGAATTTATTCGCCGCTTTAGCGCGAACGTGGCAAAATCGAAACAAGCAACGAGTCGTAAAAAAATGCTCGAAAAACTCAACATCGATGAGATTCAACCTTCTACCCGTAAATATCCGGGCATTATATTTTCACCGGATCGCGAACCAGGAAATATGGTACTGGAAATTTCCGGACTTGGTAAAACTGCTGATGACGGCACAGTTCTGTTCCGCGATGTTAACTTCAATGTTGAGAAAGACGACAAAATCGTATTCCTGTCACGTGACCCACGTGCCATGACTGCCTTCTTTGAAATAATTAACGGACACGACAAAAACCATCAGGGAACTTACAACTGGGGAATAACAATTACACATGCTTATCTTCCATTAGATAACTCAGAATTTTTCAATACCGATTTGAATCTGGTTGAATGGTTAAGTCAATACTCTGATGACACACTGGAATCGTTTATCCGTGGTTATTTGGGAAGAATGCTTTTTGCTGGAGAAGAAATTTACAAGAAAGCAAGCGTACTTTCCGGAGGTGAAAAAATGCGCTGTATGATCTCACGTATGATGTTGAAAAATGCAAATGTAATGGTTTTGGATTCTCCGGCTAACCACCTCGATCTTGAATCCATTCAGGCTTTCAACAACTCGCTGGTTAACTTCAAAGGGAATGTTTTAATGGCTTCGCACGACCGTGAGTTTATCCAAACTGTTTGTAACCGTATTATCGAGCTTACTCCAAACGGAATTATAGACAAACAAATGACTTACGACGATTACGTCACTTCGGAAGATATCAAAGCCGTAAGAGAGCGGTTGTATAAATAAATTTCTAAGAAAGAGGCTGTCTTAAAATAAAATGAGACAGCCTCGTAATCCCGAATAGATGATGGGGAGTTCGAATAATATAAACTAATTTAGAACACTAACTTACCTGATTTTGTTTTTTACTTTTGGGTCTGCTTCAATCCCTTGAAGTGCCTGATCTATTTTATCTACAAGTCCGGCAATCTGTTCTGAGTTAATATCCTGATAAGTAATGGGAGTTTTATCCAACAGTTCTTCTTTGGTAACTGCTTCGGCATACGCCCAAAGATCATTGAGTTGTTCGGCCATCTTGCCTATGCGGGTTTGAATGGCTTTGCCCCATACAAAACTATAACGGTTGGCATTGGCTTCTATTTTAGTACCGTCGGTATAGGCTTTTTCCAGACTTACCATCTTTTGTTCTACCAAAAAATGAACTATCTGACCAAACACTTCTTTTAATGTCCCTTTGAGTTTGCCACTACGAAAGGTGTTAATCGTATTGTGATCCGGACGTTGCATATCGGCAAGCCACATAAAACGAATATCGTTGGCTGTAAAATCTTCTATTTTTCGAGATGAGTAGGTGTTGCGCAAATAGGCATAAATAATTATTTTCATCATCATTTTGGGATGATAACCCGGACAGCCTACATTCTTGTAACGATTAAGCAATTTTCTCAAATCCAAATGTTCTACGATAGAATCTACTATGCGAACCGGA
>QKGU01000331.1 GCA_003250325.1 Paludibacter sp. | reverse complement strand
AGGCGTTTTTTTCTTTCTCCTGACTGATTGTCACCGGGAGTTGTTTTGCGTTGTGCATTAACAACGGCTTGTTGGTCCAGAATGTCATAGACCAAAGTTTCTTTTTTAGCAGAACCCGAAACTTTTAGGCCCAATCCTGTTGCGATATCCTTTAGCTCGGACAGTTCTTTCGCATTCAATTGCAAAATGGTGTAATTACTCATAAAATGATGAATAAACGTTTTTTGGGGACACTTTCCTATCAGGAAAAACGTTGTAAGTGAATGATTTTTTAGATTATAGAAACAAAAGCAGGATTGCTTTTGTGATTAGAAATCGCTGCAAATTTACAACTATATTTCGATTAAGCAAATTATAAAAGTGTTTTTGTTTGATAATTATTAATTGATAATTTATTTTAGAAATAAAAAGTATTGAATGATTGTTTGTTATAAAAATTATCGTTTTCTTAACTTTAAGTTCAAATGATGATTTATAAGAATCTACGAGTTATTTTTTCGATTGTTTCTTCTCAGAAATTTGAATAAAAGCTGGTGGAAATTTTTGAAACAAAGACATAAACACCTGAATGTTGAGCAACATGTTGTGTTTTGCATCATTTTACTGTATAAACGTAAATAGTTATAAAAAGGTTCGTTTAACTTTTGTTTTTTTTATATCGGGGCTTTCGCCTCGGGACTCCACTTCATTTTTTGGCTCACCGGACGAGGTCGTTCGGGAGATAGTTATAAATTATGAATTATGAGTGAATAGTTGAAAATATGAAGTTTACACTAACAATTCTCTTAACCCTTTGGCGTTTAATACTGTGTACTCCTTGTTTTTAATGCTGATTAATCCTTCCTGAACCATTTCGGATAAACTTCTGGCTAACGACGGACGCGCCACTCCAAAGAAATCGGCTAACTCGGTTTGGTTTCTGTTGAGCGTAAATGTCTTTCCTTCTTCATTCGCTTGTTCGAGCAGAAAATGCGCTATTTTCCCTTTTATGGTTTTGATGGATAAAAGTTGAAGGCGGTTGGTGAGAAATTGTGTCCGGTTAGCATTATGAGTGAGAAATTGTTGCATAAAATCCGGTCGTGAAGTCATGAGCCTTATTACTTCGTCTTTGGGGATGCGCAGAATCTCCACTTCTTCGAGCGATGTTACGTCAACAGGGAAACGATTATTGTCCGAAAATAAAAAGGCTGGTGCAAGCGGACGAGGGGCTTTTATAATCTCAATTCCCATTAAATTTCCACTCTCAGTAATCATTTCTGTTTTTACCGAACCACTCATTAATATGTTCAACGCATCGCACAAATCTCCCTGGCGGTAAATCAATTCGTTCTTTTTATAGAGGCGAATAGTGTATTTTAAATCGGTAGGGAAATCGTTGTCATCTTCATTGATATTGTGAAAATGATTCCATTCCGGATCAATTCTTTTCATTTTGAAAAAATAATTTCATTTAATTTCTCAGGTGTAACAAATGTTACACTTTGAATGTTTCTATTGAGGTACTTTTGCACTGTCGAAACGGAAAAGCAAGACAAAATTACAAAATATCAAGCGTTATTCAGCATAAACAAATATAATTATGAACGAATTCAGAATGGCTCCGAAAAATGAAAACAAATCTTTCCCCAAAGCGGAAAAGTTTCAATTAGCCGAAAAAGTGGAATACGCCGAAGGATCGGTGGTGAGCAAAATAATTATCAGGAACGATAAAGGCAATATAACCCTGTTTGCATTCGATAAAGGTGAGTTTCTAAGTGAACATACAGCTCCATTCGATGCAATAGTACAGGTTCTCGATGGTATTGGCGAAGTGGTGATTGACGGAAAACCATTTGCAATGAATACGGGTGACAGTATTATTATGCCGGCCAATGTGCCCCATGCAGTGAATGCAACTGAGAAATTTAAAATGTTGCTGACAATGATTAAGTAAAATCGCTTTGCTGTTATTTGCCCTTCAGGCGATATCTGCTTCGCTGATATTAATAGTTATTTTGCTTCGCCGTCATTTATGCGAACTTAATAACACGAATGAAGTGAGTAATAACGTGCATAGTACAAATAACATGAAGTAAATAACAATAGAAAATATGAAAAGAACAATAATAAAAATAGACGAAGAACTTTGCAATGGTTGTGAGGCTTGTGTGAGCGGTTGCCACGAAGGAGCACTTCAAATGATAGATGGTAAAGCGCGTATGGTGAGTGAGCTATTCTGCGACGGACTGGGAGCTTGTATTGGCGATTGTCCTGTTGGAGCTATCACGCTGGAAGAACGTGAAGCCGAACCATACGATGAAATTGCAACGCTGGAACGAATGATTCCGAAAGGTGAAAAAACAATTATCGCTCACCTGAAACATCTCAAAGATCATGGCGAAACCGATTATTTGAAACAAGGCGTTTCTTATTTAAGATCGCAGGGCGTACAGGTCGATTTTGCACAGGTTCATAATCATGGATCGGCAGGATGTGCTCCTAAAAATGTATCGGCGGTTCATTCGCACGGTGGAGGAGGTTGCCCTGGTAGTCGTGAAATGAGTTTTGGTCCGGCTGCTGTTTCCGGATTTAAAATGTCTTCTCCTGTTGCTTCCGAGTCAGTGTCTCAACTTCGTCAGTGGCCGGTGCAGTTACACCTTTTGAATCCTGAAGCTGCTTATTTCCGTAATGCAGATGTTGTTTTGGCAGCCGATTGCGTGGCATACAGTCTTCCCGATTTTCACGATCGTTTCTTAGCCGGAAAAACACTCGCTATAGCTTGTCCAAAACTGGACTCCAGTCAGGAATCGTATTTGGAAAAATTAAAAAATATGATCGTTTATTCGAATATCAATACGCTGACGGTTGTCATTATGGAAGTTCCCTGCTGTGGAGGTTTATTGCGTCTGGCACAAAAAGCGGTAGCCGAAGCCGGTCGTAAAATTCCTGTAAAACTAGCCGTAGTAGGAGTGAAAGGAGATATTCTGAAAGAAGAGTGGGTGTAGTTAATTATGAATTATAAATTATTAATTATCAATTAAAATAGTAAATATTATCATGAATATGTTTTGTTTTCAATGCCAGGAGGCAGCCAAAGGGTCGGGATGTGAGATTAAAGGAGTTTGTGGAAAAACACCCGAAGTGTCAGCCCTGCAAGATTTGCTTATTTATCAATTAAAAGGTTTATCGCATTATACCAATGCTTTACGCCTGCTCGAAATTGAAAGTGAAGAAGCAAATGTATTTATCACCGATAGTCTTTTTATGACTATTACAAACGCAAATTTCGATCATCAACGGTTTGTTGCCCGTATTCGCGAAGGATTTAAGCTCCGTTCCAAACTGAAAGCTATTTTACTGGAAAATAACGTATCACTCGACAATACCGAGTTGCTTACATGGACTGCAGTAACAACTTCAGAAATGGAAGAAGTTGCGGCTAAAGTAGGAGTGTTGTCAACCGAAAATGAAGATGTTCGTTCGTTGCGCGAATTGGTTATCTATGGTTTGAAAGGAATGGCAGCCTATGCCAAACATGCTCAACATTTGAGTTACAACGAACCGGAAATTCATTCATTTATTCAACGTGCTTTGGTAGCTACTACCAACGATACGCTTTCTGCAGCTGAACTTACTGCATTGGTGCTCGAAACCGGAAAATATGGGGTACAAGTGATGGCGTTACTCGATAAAGCGAATACAAGCACTTACGGAAATCCTGAAATTACGAAAGTTAACATTGGAGTTAGTAAAAATCCCGGAATCCTGATCAGTGGTCACGATTTGAAAGATATGGAAGAGCTTCTGAAACAAACAGAAGGAACTGGTGTGGATGTTTACACACATAGTGAAATGCTTCCAGCCAACTATTATCCAGCGTTTAAGAAATACAGTCATTTTGTTGGAAACTACGGCGGCGCATGGTGGAGTCAGGTTGATGATTTTGAAAAATTCAATGGCGTAGTGCTCTTTACCACTAATTGTATCGTACCTCCAAGAAGTTCGTCTACTTACACTGATCGGGTTTATACAACAGGATCAGCCGGTTTCCCGGGATTCAAACATATTGAAGATGCAGAAAACGGACAAGCAAAAGATTTCTCAGCATTAATTGTTCATGCAAAACAATGTGCTGCTCCAACCGAAATAGAAACCGGCGAAATTGTCGGAGGATTTGCTCATGCACAGGTGTTCGCTTTGGCCGACAAGGTTGTTGATGCCGTGAAGAGTGGAGCTATTCGCAAGTTTTTCGTGATGGCAGGTTGCGATGGACGCATGAAAGGCCGTTCTTATTATACTGATTTTGCCAATCAATTACCAAAAGATACTGTTATTCTTACCGCTGGTTGTGCAAAATACCGTTACAACAAATTGCCACTGGGCGATATAGGCGGAATTCCACGTGTGTTGGATGCAGGGCAGTGTAACGACAGCTATTCGTTGGTAACTATCGCGTTAAAACTGAAAGAAGTATTTGAATTGAATGATATCAATGAGTTACCAATTGCTTACAACATTGCCTGGTACGAACAAAAAGCAGTTATCGTGTTATTGGCTTTGCTTTACCTGGGCGTAAAAAATATCCATCTCGGACCAACATTGCCTGCGTTCCTGTCACCAAATGTGGCTAACGTATTGGTTGAAAATTTTGGAATTGCACCAATCGGAACTGTGGATGAGGATATAAAACTATTCCTTCCTGATTTTGAACTTCAGGCATAATCTGAATTAAGTTATAATTGTTGTTGCCTGCATTCGTTTTTCGGATGCAGGCTTTTTTCTCCAGAAGTTCAATAAAATCAAACAGGCTGAATCTTTTAAATATCCAGCCCGTTAATTATTATCCGATTATTGTTTTTAATTTCAACCGTTAACCGATTTATATGCCAACGCAAATAATTTCATTTGTTTGATCATGGCCAATAAACCGTTGGAGCGGGTAGGAGAGAGATGTTCGCGCAATCCTATTTTTTCGATAAAATACAAGTCAGTATCGAGAATTTCAGCTGGCGTGTGTCCCGAAAGTACTTTAATCAGCAACGATACAATTCCCTTTACCAGCACCGCATCGCTTTCTCCCTGAAATGTCACAATTCCATCTTTGAGGTCGGCATTCAGCCACACCCGGCTTTGACAACCTTCTATTATATTTTGAGGGACTTTGTATTTGTCGTCCAGTGGGTCGAGTGAGTTTCCTAAATCGATAAGCATTGCATACTTATCCATCCAATCATCAAACATATTGAACTCTTCAATAATCTCTTCCTGTATTTCGTCGATAGTCATATTTATTGGGTTTATTTATTTCTAACTGGAATTACGACAACATGATCACCACTCTTTTCAATGCGGCAACAAATTGATCGATTTCTTCTTTTGTATTGTAAAACGCGAATGAGGCACGCACAGTTCCCGGAATTTCCAACGAATCAATTAATGGTTGCGCGCAATGATGTCCGGTTCTGACAGCAATTCCTAACTTGTCGAGCAGCATTCCAATATCGTAAGGATGGATATTGCCAACCAAAAATGAAATTACCGAACTTTTTTCTTTCGCCGTTCCGATAATACGCATGCCGTCTATTTCATTCAGAAGTTTTGTGCCGTATTCCAGCAATTCGTGTTCGTATGCTGCAATTTTCTCTAATCCAATATTTTGTACATATCTCAATGCTTCAGCCAATGCTGTAGAGCCTATGTAATCCGGCGTTCCGGCTTCGAATTTGAATGGTAAAACATTGTAAGTTGTTTTCTCGAAACGAACCGTTTGTATCATTTCTCCTCCGCCCTGATATGGTGGAATTGCATTTAACCAGTTTTCTTTTCCGTATAAAACGCCGATACCGGTTGGACCGTAAATTTTATGTCCTGAGAAAACATAAAAGTCAGCATCCAATTCCTGAACGTTAACCGGAATATGAGGGACAGCCTGAGCACCATCCACCAATACCGGAATATTTTTCTCGTGTGCCAAGCGAATAACTTCTTTCACCGGATTTACCGTTCCCAGTACATTGGAAACATGCGCTATGGAAACGATTTTGGTTTTTTCTGTCAGCAATGCTTTAAATGCTTCAATTTCCAGTTCACCACGTTCGTTCATTGGAATGACTTTCAGCGTCATGCCTTTTCGTTCACAAAGCATTTGCCATGGAACGATATTTGAGTGATGCTCCATTACGGAAATAATGACTTCGTCGCCTTCGTGACAAAATGCTTCGCCAAAAGAAAAAGCAACCAGATTTATCGCTTCGGTCGTTCCTCGGGTAAAAATGATTTCTTCTCTTTTTTCGGCATTCAGAAATTGAGCAACAGTGGTTCTTGCCGCTTCGTGCTCTTCTGTGGCTTTCTGACTTAAATAATGTACACCACGATGGATATTTGCATTGTAACGATAGTATCCCTGTTCAATTTTTTCAACAACACATTTTGGTTTTTGAGTGGTTGCAGCATTATCGAAATAAACCAGTTCTTTATTGTAAACTTTTTCCGATAGGATGGGAAAATCCTCACGTATATTTTGTATAAATTGTTTGTCCATGCTTCTGAAACTCTTTAAATCCTCTTTTGTTCTGCAAAAGTACTGATTTTTATCAATATTGACAACCTAAACAATGCCAGACACACAACGATTGATTCTAAAAAATCATTTTTAAACATTTCAATAATATTTAACCGTCTATTGAATGGCATTTGTGAAAAAATGATGTACTTTTGTATGATTTTTCCCAAAAACTGCATTATAGCAAACTACATGTATTATCATGAATAAAACCCTTCTAGCCAAATTTGCTCCGCACATTGCTGCTGTTCTGCTCTTTATCGTTATTGCATTTATGTATTTCACTCCCGTTTTGCAGGGAAAACAGCTTATCGGACACGATACCGAAAGTTGGATGTGTATGGCAAAAGAAAGCATTGATTACAATGCGACTCATGATGATGTCACGTTATGGACTAATTCTATGTTTGGTGGAATGCCAACGTATCAGATTTCATCTACCCAACCAAACAATCTGATTCAATATGTAGAAGCTGTATTTCGTTTGTTTCCCAACACAATTTTCTTTCTGATTCTTTATTTGGTCGGATTTTACATATTGTTACTCTCTTTCCGCGTCAATCCTTGGTTGGCCATTGTTGGTTCTATCGCATTTTCGTTTACTTCCTATAATTTTATAATCATAATGGCCGGACATAATTCCAAAGCTGTTACGATTGCGTATATGGCTCCGCTTATTGGAAGCGTGTTTATGGCTTTCAGATACAAACGTCTGTTAGGAAGTATTCTTACAGCTCTTTTTCTCAGTCTGGCTATACGGGCAAACCATGTTCAGATTATATATTATACTCTTATAATTCTTATTTTCCTGGGAGTTGTAGAATTGATTTACAGTATAAAGGAAAAGGAAATTAATTCGTTTCTGAAAACGATAGGAATGTTGCTGGCCGGAGCAATTATTGCCATTGGCATGAATGTAACTTCTCTTTGGACAACTTACGAATATTCGAAATATACCATGAGAGGCGATTCGAACGGACTTACAGTTGATCAGCAAAACTCGCAACATGGTTTGAATAAGGATTACATTACTCAATGGAGTTATGGAGTTGATGAAACCATGACATTGCTTATTCCTGATTTTAAAGGTGGAAGTAGCAGTGGTAAGCTTGACGAAAACAGTGTAACTGGAAAAAAACTTAGTGCATTGGGAGTTCCTAACGTAAAGAATATGTTGGAAACAATGCCTTTGCCACTTTATTGGGGCGATCAGCCGGGAACTTCCGGACCTGTTTATATCGGGGCAATTGTTTGTTTCTTATTTGTATTGGGATTATTTCTTGTCGATAAACGTACGAAATGGTGGTTGTTGCCAATGATTATTCTCACGGTTATGCTTTCGTGGGGAAAGAACTTTATGTGGCTGACAGATATTTTCATTGATTATGTTCCGTTGTACAATAAATTCCGGACTGTATCAATGACGTTGGTTGCTACCGGTTTTGGCATTACCTTGATTGCTTTGCTGGCTTTGAAAGAATTTTTTACGGCAACAGACAAACAAAAATTTATTCGTCCGGTATTTATTAGTGCGGCTATAGCAGGTGGAATAGCGTTGATATTTGCTTTAATTCCTTCGTTGGCCGGAAACTTTGTAGGACCAAACGATGCGGCTCAATTCAAAGGCGACTATTCATTCCTGAACGAAACACTTCCTGCCGACAGAGCCGCCATGTTGCGTGCTGATGCATTCCGTTCGGTGATATTCATTGTGCTTGCAGCCGGATTGCTTTGGTTGTATGCTAAAAATCTGTTGAAAGAAAAAGTAACTTATGTTTTGTTAGGGGTTATCATTCTTGGCGATTTGCTACCGGTAGCAAAACGTTATTTAAATGACGATAATTTCCAACGCAAACGCAAAATAGAAACACTTATTCAGCCGTCAAACGCCGATAAAATAATTCTTGAAGATAAATCGTATTATCGCGTTATGGATGCGACTACTGATGTATTCCAGGATGCAAAACCATCTTATTTCCATAAAAATATTGGTGGTTACCATGCTGCGAAACTTCGTCGCTATCAGGAGTTGATCAACATGCAATTGACGAAAGAAATGGGACAACTTTTTGCTACCTTCGGACGAGCTACTTCTTTCGAACAAATTGCTCCGACACTTGATTCACTCGGTGTTCTGAATATGTTGAATATGAAGTATCTGATTTACAACAAGGATGCTGCACCACTGGTAAATCCGTATGCTAATGGAAATGCATGGTTGGTAAAAGATATAAAAGTTGCTGCAAATGCTGACGAAGAAATGAAATTGATTGGTGAAGTGAATACCAAAACCGAACTGGTTGTAGATAAATCATTTGAAAATCAATTGCCAAAAATCATTACTTCAGATTCTACAGCATCGATTTCGTTGACTCACTATGCTCCGAATAAGTTGGTTTACAATTTCAAATCATCGACCGATCAGGTAGCTGTATTCTCGGAAATTTACTATGACAAAGGCTGGAACGCTTATGTCAACGGACAAAAAGTATCTTATGTTCGTGCCGATTATTTACTTCGTGCAATGCCATTGAAAGCCGGTTCATACGACGTGGAATTCCGTTTCGAACCAGCATCATATAAAATTGGAAATATTATTGCTCTAATATCTTCATTGTTGTTGATTATTAGCATTCTATTGTATATTTATTGGCAATGGAATAATTCGAGAAAAGTAGTAAAAGATTGAATCAGAAAAGAATAAAAATATGTCAAAAGAAAAAGCCATAATGAGAAAACATCCTTTTGCAAATGTGCATTTTACTTCCACTTTCAGTATGTCGCTTGTGCTGTTTTTGGTGGGAATGATTTGTTTGCTTTTGTTTGTAGCGCGGGATATGAGCCGTTATGTGAAGGAAAATATCAATCTCTCAATAATACTTGACGATCAGGTTGGAAATCAATCGGCAAAAAGAATTGAAAAATACCTGTTGGCTTCTCCTTATGCAAAATCGGTGGATTTTGTTTCGAAAGAAGAAGCACTGGAAGATCATATTGCCAGTTTAGGTGAAGATCCTCAAAAATTTCTGGGTTACAACCCGTTGATGGCTTCGTTGGAAGTGAAACTGAATGCGGAATATGCCAATCCTGACAGTGTGAGCATGATTGAGGGAAAACTACGGAAGTTTGAACATATCAACCGCATTGCTTACCAAAAAGATATGGTGGCTTTGGTAAACGACAATATAAAGAAAATTAGTATCGTTCTATTGGGAATAGCACTCGTTCTTTTGTTTATATCAGTGGCTTTGATAAATAATACAATCCGTTTGACCGTGTATTCAAATCGTTTTCTGATTAACACTATGAAACTGGTAGGAGCTACCCGCTGGTTTATTCGTAAACCGTATGTGGGTCGAAGCATGTTACATGGGTTGATTGCTGCTGTCATTTCTATCGTACTACTCATCGGAATGGTTGTCTATGTTCAGAATGAATTCGGATTACAGGGAATGATGATAAGACCTGCGACTGCATTTTTAGTTACAGGAATTGTTGTTTTTTTGGGAATGCTATTGTCGGCAATATCGTCGTACATTGCAGTAGGAAGATTCCTGAAAATGTCTTCGAACGATTTATATCTTATTTGATTTCTGTCAGTTACACACAAAATTTGCACACAAAACTAATTAACAATAAAATGGAAGAGAACAAACGTTTCACGATCGGAAAAATCAATTTAATATTGATTGCCGTAGGATTTGTAATAATCGTTTTGGGATTTATTCTTATGTCGGGTTCAACAACCGTTACCGACTTTAATCCTGATATTTTCAGTACCCGCAGAATTACTGTAGGTCCAATGATTTCATTCTTTGGTTTCCTGTTCATTATCTTCGCTATTTTATTCAAGCCTAAAGCAAAATAACAGATATGAGTATTTTGCAAACCATCATCATTGCAATTGTTGAAGGAATAACCGAATTTTTGCCGGTATCGTCTACCGGACATATGATAATTGCGCAAAAAATTCTGGCGGTTGAAAGCAGTGAATTTGTAAAAGCATTTACAGTAAACATCCAGTTTGGCGCTATTCTCTCTGTTCTAGTATTGTATTGGAAACGTTTCTTCCAGACATTTGATTTTTACTGGAAACTGTTTATCGCTTTCATTCCTGCTGCTATAATCGGCTTTTTGGCAAGTGATTATATAGATAGTCTTCTGGAAAACGTTGTTGTGGTAGCCATTATGCTGGTGTTGGGTGGCGTTCTGATGCTCTTTGTGGACAAATGGTTCGATAAGCCTTCCGAAAATCAGGAAATGGATTGGAAACGTTCGTTGAAAATTGGCTTCTATCAATGTATCGCTATGATTCCGGGAGTTTCCCGTTCAATGGCTACTATTGTTGGTGGAATGACCACAAAACTAAGTCGGAAGAATGCTGCTGAATTTTCATTTTTTCTGGCAGTGCCTACTATGGCGGCAGCATCGGGTTATAAACTTTTGAAACTAATTCTGGAGCCCACAGGAACTACAATGCTGTCTGAAAACCTGACAACGCTTCTGATTGGAAATGTTGTTGCATTTATAGTTGCTATGCTTGCTATTAAATTCTTTATAGAATTTCTTACAAAATACGGTTTTAAAGCATTCGGATATTATCGTATAGTGGTTGGAGTAGCAATTTTGGTATTGCTGGCACTTGGAATCGATTTGGATATAATGTAATCCTAACGGAACAAATATTAATATATAATTGAAACGTGATGCGAACGTTTCTGACACAAAAGAATGGATTTTACAAAAGGTGAAGTGTTGTATGTTGCAAAGCCGTTGAACTGGACTTCGTTCAACCTGGTGAATAAGATTCGCTGGAAGCTGCAAAAAACGCTGAAAATGAAGAAACTCAAAGTGGGTCATGCCGGAACTCTCGATCCGCTGGCTACAGGACTGATGATAATCTGTACCGGAAAAGCAACTAAACTCATAGAAACTTTTCAGTATCAGACAAAAGAATATATTGCAACACTCGGATTAGGTGCTACAACACCATCGTTCGACCTTGAATTGCCTGTTGATGCTACTTATCCAACCGAACACATAACCCGTGAATTGGTTGACAAAGTGATTCCGCAGTTTTTGGGTGAAATATGGCAGGTGCCGCCCGTATATTCAGCTGTAAAAGTCGATGGCAAAAGAGCTTACGATTATGCCCGTGATGGCCAGGAAATCGAACTAAAACCGAAATTATTGGTTATAGATGAGATTGAACTGATCGATTTTCATTTGCCAGTTCTAAAAATACGAGTTGTCTGTAGCAAAGGTACTTATATACGCGCTCTGGCAAGAGATATCGGACTGGCTTTAGGGAGTGGAGCTCATCTTACAGCCCTGGAAAGGACTCGTATTGGTGATGTGAAGCTGGAAGATTGCTGGCAAGTTGATGATTTGGTTGTTCATTTAGAACAAGAAATATTAAAAAACAAAATATCAGAATAATCACCTATTACTTCACTATAATAGAAACAAATAAACAAAAGAATATATGAAGTTATCTAAGTTTAAATTCAAGTTACCGGATGAATTAATTGCACAATATCCGGCCACACATCGTGACGAGTCACGCTTAATGGTTCTTCATCGTAAAACAGGAGAAATTGAGCATCGTGTTTTTAAAGATGTACTTGAGTACTTTAACGAAAAAGATTTGTTCATTTTTAATGACACAAAAGTTTTTCCAGCCCGTTTGTATGGAAACAAAGAAAAAACAGGAGCCCAGATCGAAGTTTTTCTGTTACGCGAATTAAATCATGAAATGCGTCTCTGGGACGTATTGGTAGAGCCTGCCCGTAAGATTCGTATTGGTAACAAGCTTTATTTCGGAGATGATGATTCGATTGTTGCAGAAGTTATTGATAATACAACTTCACGGGGTCGTACACTTCGTTTCCTTTTTGATGGAACCCACGAGGAATTCAAAAAAGGACTTTATGCGTTAGGTGAAACTCCGCTTCCACGAAATATTACCCGTCCGGTAGAAGCAGATGACGCTGATCGTTTCCAAACTATTTTTGCAAAGAACGAAGGAGCGGTGTCTGCACCAGCCGCGGGAATGCACTTCAGTCGTGAGTTATTGAAAAGAATGGAGATAAAAGGTATTGAGTCAGCTTTTCTTACTTCACATATGAGCCTGGGAAATTTCCGGGAAATTGATGTTGAAGATCTTACCAAGCACAAAATGGATTCAGAACAAATGACTGTTCCTGAAGAAACTGCAGAATTGGTAAACAAAGCACAGGATGAAAATCGCAATATTTGTGCAGTAGGAGTGACCGTAATGCGAGCATTGGAAACTGTGGTTGGAACAAGCGGTAAAATTAAACCTTACGATGGCTGGACTAACAAGTTTATTTTTCCTCCATACGATTTTACTGTTGCGAATTCAATGATTACAAATTTTCATTTACCCTATTCGACGTTAATAATGCTGGCAGCAGCCTTTGGTGATTACGATTATGTAATGAATGCGTACGATATTGCAATTAAAGAAAAATATAAATTTGGTGTTTACGGAGACGCCATGTTGATTATTTAATCTTTCACAAATTCTCATAAAATCAAAAGCCGGATTACAATTTACCTTGAATCCGGCTTTCATTTTACCTAACTATTTTATTTCGATTGTTTTGAATTGTATTTCCTTTTCAAACTTTCTATTGAAGTATCTTCAAATAAACTCATATCTTTAGCTTCCTCACCGCAAGTAGCAAAATCAGGTTCTAGTTTGTTTCTCTCAAATACAAATGATAAACTATTGCTGTACAAGGTTTTTAAAGTGTCAATATTAGGGGCTTTGAAAATTTTCAGCTCATTTCCTATCTTCCTGATCCGGTTTCTTTTTTTGCTTTTTGATTCAGGTTCATTAAAATAGAAATCAGAATAGGACTCCGTTTTCCAGGAATTTCGATCGAAAAGAAAAGACATGCTTTTGTAGTAAAGTGATTTTAAGTTATCGATACTCGAAGACTTGAAAATATTCAGTTCCTTGCCAATTCTTTTGTATGAATATCTGTTTTTGCTTTCGAACTCAGGTTCAATTATTTCAGCATTATCATCTATATCATCAAATTTCCAATAGTTTTGATCATAAACGTATTCGATACTTTTATGATAAAGGAACTTTAAAGCTTCGATATTGGGCGATCGAAAAATATTTAATCCATACCCAAAAGGTTTCGATCTTTTCTCTTTTTTAGGAATTATAGTGTCTTCATGTTTCCAAAAAGCTTCAGTAAGAGGTGTTGTTTTTGCTTCCCAACTCTTTTCATCAAAACCAAAAATTCGTGTTATAATTTTATATTTTTGCGACCACACTTTTTTGGAAAGCTTTTGCAAAACCTGTGGGCGCTCTTCAGCATTATCAGAATAATACTTGATATTTCCATCATCATAAGCAAACGCCCATATTTCACCAGCTGATATGAATCCTTCCTGACGCAATTTTATAATGCTTTCGTTCACAGCCTCATGCATAAAATCATTCGAGCTTTCACTGAACGAATTATGAGATATGATTATATCAAAATGTGTATCGGGAAGCAACTGAATGATAGTTCGCTCAAGTTCATCTTTATGCTTCTGTACTTGACATGATTTATAATTAAAATTGCCCATAACCCCTTCTGATTTAAGCAATTTTAATGCATTGTAAAATCGTGGAGCCAATTCAGGATTATTTCCATTGCTCAGGCAAACCACAAAAAAACTCCATTCAGGATGGCTTAGAATAGTGCCACCTGCCCACAATGTTTCTTCATCGGGGTGAGTCACAATAATTGCAACTGATTTTCTTTCTTCCTTTTCCATCTTCTTAACCTTAAACTTAATATAATATGTTAACCATAGCTATATCAAAACAATCATTTTTATCTAAACGATAAGAGTATTTTTTATGTCAATCTTTATGCAAATTTAACAAAAATATTTCTATGATTGTTTAGTTAAATACAAATAATTCAAAAATAAGATGCAATAAGCCACTATTTCGTTGCAAGAACTATTTATTTACAGTTATTTTATTAAGAAAATGTTCAATGTATTAAGAAGTATTTCAACGAAAAACTGTCATGAAACTTTTTGGAACAGGAGCTTCGAAACTTATAATTTCGGTGCTGATAGGGTGGTAAAAAGCTAATACTTTAGCATGTAAGCCTAAACGGGAAATTGGAGTAGAGATTGAACCATATTTTTTATCACCAACAATCGGGTGGCCAATATCCTGCATGTGCACTCGAATTTGATTTTTACGTCCGGTTTCAAGTTCAATCTCTAATAATGAATAGTTTGAATTTGACTTCAGCGTTTTGTAATGCGTTACCGCTTCCTGTCCGCCATTGTCGGTAAAACTGGAGTGAATTTTCAGGGACTTTTTATTCTCTGTTAACCAGGTTACAATTGTATCCTGCTCTTTTTCAACTTTTCCTTCAACCAGCGCAACATAAATTCTTCGTGTAATAATCCGGTGCCAGTTTTCCTGCAAAATCAATTGTACTTCTCTGTTTTTGGCAAACATAATCACACCGGATGTTTCTCTGTCGAGTCGGTGAACAACATAAATTCTGTTTTGAGGAGAACTTTTCTTGACATGCGTTTTCAGAATAGAAAAGGCAGTTGTTTCATCCGTTTTTCCGGCATTGGTGCTAACCGTTAATAAACCTTCTTTTTTTTCAACGACGATCAAATAATCATCTTCAAATAAAATTCTGAGTTTAGGATGGCTGAGTTCAATATTTCCTCTGCTACTGCTTACAGTAACCGAATCGTTAGGTTTTAAAGGTAAATTGAATTGAGTTGAAATTCTGTCATTCACCATTACTTGTCGGTGCGCGAGCAACGATTTAATAGAATTTCGACTCATTCCACCCAGCTTTGCCAAAAGAAAAGTCATCAAATCAACTTCTTCAGTGACCTTAAATTTTGTTTCTTTCTTTTTGCTAGCCGATTTGGGAGTATATTTAGTTTTATTCATTTATGTATTTGTTCGTGATTTATAATTTTTTTTTTAGTACATGACAAAAATTATAAAGCGATATAATTATTTGATTATCAATAAAATAAGTATTATTTTATTGATAAAAGACCTTGAAATTTTGTATCTTTATAGCTGACTAGCAATCGGTTATAATGAAAACAAAAGATTCCAA
>QKGU01000041.1 GCA_003250325.1 Paludibacter sp. | reverse complement strand
CCCAGAAAGATGAGAAAATATGGAACGAACTTTCACCTGGTTCTGATTTTTGAGAATTGAAATCAATTTCTCCATATCCTGTTTTTCAAATCCAAGACGATGCATTCCGCTATCTATCTTTATATGAATAGGATAATCGGTCAAACCAAGTTTCTCAACTGCCGCAATAAAAGCTTCGAGTAATTTGAAACTGTAGATTTCCGGTTCCAGCATATTATCGAAAATTAATCCGAAGCTTCCTTTCTCAGGATTCATAACGACGATAGGAATTCTGATTCCTTCATTTCTCAATTCAGCTCCTTCGTCGGCAACAGCTACGGCCAGATAATCGCAATGATGATGTTGAAGCGTTCTTGCCACTTCCACCGAACCACTTCCATAAGCAAAAGCCTTCACCATGCACATAATCTTCGTTTCCGGATTAAGTTTTCCACGGAAATAATTCAGATTTTCCACCAGTGCATTCAGATTCACTTCCAGCGTAGTTTCGTGGGCAATCAGCTCTAATTTTTCAGAAATATCTTCAAAATGATATTTTCGTGAACCTTTCAAAAGAATAATTTCGTTTCGCAATTCGCGGATAGAGGAAGATTTTAAAAATTCTTCGGTGTTTTGGAAAAATTCTTTCTCCAAATGCTCAAAAACATCCGAATGGTCACATATCTCATTTCCAATCCCTATTATTCGCTGAACAGTTTTTGTTTTAACAAGCTCTGCAACAACTTTGTACAATTCATCTGAAGTTTGACCACTTTGTAGAATATCGGATAGTATTAAAGTCTTAGAAAGGTTCTTTGCAGTGGCTTCCTGATTCAAAAAATCGAGCGCAATACTCAAAGAATTCAGGTCGGAATTGTAGCTGTCATTTATAATCAGGCAATTTCTAACTCCTTCTTTCACTTCCAACCTCATTGCCACAGATTCGAGAGTCAAAATTCGTTTTGCAATCTCATTTATATCGTAATTCAGATAAAGAAGAGTTGAAATACACTGCATCGCATTTTCAATCGAAGCATCGTCTATAAACGGAATACACAACGAACTTTCTATTTCATTATATTTTAAAGAGATGTTTGAACATTTTAAAGTCTTCTCAATGCTGATTATTTGCACAGTAGCATCTGTACTTTTTCCCCAGGCAAACAATTTTCCTTTGAAACCAGATTGTGCAATGGCAATATCTACAAGTTTATTATCAGAGCAAAAGATCAACGCTTCCGAATCGACAAATAATTTAAGCTTCTCGTCGCATTTCTGCTTCAATCCACTGAAATTTTCCTGATGAGCATCACCCAAATTCGTGAATATGCCTATTGTAGGTCTTATTATTGACTGCAATGCACTCATTTCATTCGGAAGCGAGATTCCTGCTTCGAAAATGCCGAGTTGCGTGCTTTGGTTCATTGTCCAAACGGAAAGAGGAACCCCAATCTGAGAATTGTAGCTTCGTGGGGAACGGGATATTTTATAATCGGCATGCAACAACTGATACAACCATTCTTTCACTACTGTTTTTCCATTGCTTCCGGTAATCCCAATTACAGGAACGTTGAAAGATAATCGATGCTTTTCGGCCAGCATTTGCAAGGCTTTTAGCGTATTATCTACCTTCAGGAAAACCGCATCCGGCATTTTTTCAAGTTCTGGACGGAATTCACTCACAACGAAGTAGCGAAGTTTTTGTCCGTAAAGTTCGGTTATATAGTTGTGCCCATTATTTCGGCTGGTTGGAATTGCAAAAAACAAGCTTTCAGCCGGAAACGAAAGCGATCTACTGTCAGTGAGCAACCAATTTATTTCCACATCGGGAACATTCAACGTTTCAGCTCCAATAAATTGAGCAATAACATTTAACTTCATTTTGTCAGTTTTTTAATGGTAACGTTAGCCAAAGCCTTTCTGGTTTTCCAATCACTTTTTCAGAGACTTTAAGTGAATCGGATACTGTATATAAAGTATAACCTCCCAAAGATTCGTTGTTTCGAAGTATTGATCTATTTACAATTCCCGGAATTTCATCATAATTTAAAACAACATTTCGGTGATAATGTCCTCCTAAAATGGCAGTCACGTTATATTTTTTTAATATTTTGTGCAAATCTTTCCAATTATCAACATCTCCTTTCAACATCGGATAATGAGTCATTAAAATGACGGATTTCTTTTTGCCTGTTTTTTTCAATTCATGTTTTATAAATTGAAGATCATCCTCCGGAATATGAGCCTTCTCTCCTTTTTTCAACGGACTTGTTGGAAAACCGATAAATCGAAAACCATGCTGAACAAATGAAAATGTATCATCGCCAAAAACAGACGTAAAATTAGCCAAACCGGTTTCTCCAGAGTTCGTATCATGATTGCCGACAGAGATGTAATACGGAATTTTAAGCTTGTCAATTATCTTTTTGACGATTTTAAACGACTCTAAATCACCTAAATCAGTATCATCTCCATTAATTAGAACAAAATCAATATTGTGTTGAGAATTTACGTCTTTTACAGCGTTTTTAAGATCTACTTCGTTTTGAGGTTTTTTATTAGAAATGTGTAAATCAGTTAGAAGAGCAAAGCGAAAGGGTTCGACGGCAAAAACTGATACACAAAATTGAGAAAGCAGTATAATCGTGACAAGATTTAATATCTTCTTTATCATTTAAATTGCTCCTTTACAATGAATTATAAAATTATTTATTTTAATGTCGAAACATACAAAGATACAACTTTCAGATTTAACAGCATTGTAAAATAGAAACAAAAAAGGCAGGAATAAGTAAAACTTATTTCTGCCTTTTGGTAATGAGATATTATTTATCAAATAAAAATGTATTTCAGGATAAACAGAATTGCTAATATGTACATGCTAATAGTAAGTTTTTTGAAATTAGCAGATAACAAGTTGATTAATACATAGCTCAACAAACCAAGTGTAATACCTTCCGCAATACTGTAAGTCAACGGCATAGCCAAAATACAAATAAATGCAGGGATTGATTCTGAGTACTCTGTCAAATCAAGATCTTTTACTGCAGTCATCATAAATAAACCAACTAAAATCAAAGCCGGAGCAGTTGCAGCACCCGGAATAGCAATAAAAATCGGAGCAAAGAACAATGCAGCAACAAAGCAAAGTGCTGTAACAAGAGAAGTTAATCCGGTACGACCACCTTCAGAAACACCAGCAGCACTTTCTACATAAGTAGTAACTGTACTTGTTCCCAACATAGCTCCTATTGTTGTTCCCAAGGCATCAGCCATGAATGCTTTCTTTGCATTTGGAATTTTTCCATCTTTATCCAACATGCCAGCTTTGCTCGAAACACCAACCAAAGTTCCCAATGTATCGAAAATGTCTACAAATAAGAATGTAAATACAACTACCAACATATCAAAGCTAAATACCTGACTGAAGTCGAATTTGAAGAAAATAGGTTCAATAGATGGTGGTAAACTTGCAATGCCATTAAAATGAGTAATTCCCATTGGAATACCGATCAAAGCAGTTACGATAATTCCAATCAAAAGATCTCCTTTTACTTTCTTAATAATCAGCACAGAAGTAATAATCAGCCCAATTAATCCAAGAAGAGCTGTCCCAGAAGTTATATCACCTAAATGCACCAAGGTTGCATCGTTATTTACAATAATTCCTGCATTTTGAAGTCCAATAAACGCAATAAACAGACCGATACCTGCACTAATTGCTGTTTTTAATGTTTTGGGAATTGCATCAACGATAGCTTCGCGGATATTAAATACTGTCAGCAAAATAAAAATAATACCTTCTATAAGTACAGCAGTTAATGCAAATTGCCATGTATAACCCATACCTAACACTACAGTAAATGCAAAAAATGCATTTAATCCCATTCCCGGTGCTAGAGCAAACGGAAGTTTTGCCCACAAAGCCATTACCAATGTTCCAAATATTGCCGCAATGGCAGTAGTTGTAAACAATGCGTGAGCATCCATACCTGTAGCAGATAAAATATTAGGATTCACAGCCAAAATATAGGCCATGGTAAGAAAAGTAGTAATCCCCGCAATAATTTCAGTGCGAACATTAGTACCATTTTGCTTAAGTTTAAAAAATTTCTCGAACATAATTTTATTGTTTGTTAATTAAATAAAGTGTTTAGTTTACTTTTATGACGAAATCTTAATATTAAGGAACAAAAATATATAAAAAAAGTCTTAAATATACAGTTTTCTGAATTATTTAAGACTTTAAATACAGTTTTAGTAATACTACCTCCTTAATATCAACAACATAAGATTTTTATAACTAAACATCAATGGATGTGATTTCAACTAAAAGTTCATCTTTCATTACTGATTGCCCCGTTTGAACCCTAATCTTACGAATAACACCATTGCAATTAGCAGAGATTTCGTTTTGCATTTTCATTGCTTCCAAACTCAAAATCGGTTCTCCTTCGTTCACCAAATCACCTTCCGAAAGAAATATATCGACAATCTTACCCGGCATTGGAGCAACTATATTGTTTTCATTCAGCTGTTTATCCGGATTATTTATCATTCCACGCCGTATGTACGAGAAAATCGACTCCAGACTGTAGCGATATTCAACGCCATTTACTTTTATAACGGCTTTATTCTGATCGCGGGATACCAATTCGCAATGAAATCTTTTTCCATTCCAGTCGAAAATATAATTAAGGTCCTCTTGCTCAACAAAGTCAATATCCCGTTCAACACTATTAATTACCGGCTTCGATTCTTTAGGAATATAGATCTTAAATCGTTTTCCATTTTCCCGTAAGGCAATAAACAATCGCGAAGCATCACGCTTATATATATATGAAGTTCCCATTTATTTGTAAATATTAAAATTATTAGTGTTGGACAGATCAATAATTCAACCTTTTATTCAAAACCCAAACATTCAGAGAGTCACTTTTATAGGTCGGTGTATCTGATGAAAGTTGCAGATATTCAGAAGCATACATAATTGTTGCAGCCAATGCACCTATCATCTCATCTTCTTCGTTTTCAAGCATTTCCGGATCATATACCTGATCAACCCAACGAGTTGTGTATTTTGCCGATAGAAATTCCGAATGATTCAGGACAGCACGACAAAAAGGTACGGTTGTTTTCAATCCAATCAAACTAAATTCATATAAAGCAAACAACGTTTTTTCAATCACATCTGCCCTATCCTTTCCATGAACAATAATCTTTGCAATCATCGAATCAAAATAAGGAGTTACCACAGAACCACTTACAACTCCGGTTTCTATTCTTATATTTTCGCTTAACGGAAAATGAATACGATCAATAAAACCTGTTTGTGGACTAAAACGGTTTTGTGGATCTTCAGTATTTACGCGACATTCTATGGCCCAACCATTTATTTTAATGTCTTCCTGCTTGATTGTAAGCTTTTCGCCTAATGCAACTTTTATTTGCCAGTCAACCAGATCCACTCCTGTAATCATTTCGGTAACAGGATGCTCCACCTGAATACGGGTGTTCATTTCCATAAAATAGAACGAACCATCTTCATCTAAAATGTATTCAATCGTTCCGGCCGAATAATAACCGATTGATTTCGCAAAACGCACGGCCATATCGCCCATTTCCTGACGCATCGTAGCGCTAACACTGGCAGAAGGAGCTTCTTCCAGTATTTTTTGGTGTTTTCGTTGTAACGAACACTCACGCTCCCCAAGATGAATCACATTTCCATGCTTGTCACCCATTATCTGAAATTCGATATGTTTTGGATTCTGAAGATATTTTTCAATAAACATATCGCCATTCCCAAACGCAGAAAGAGCTTCGTCGGAAGCTGATTTAAAATTTCGTTCTATAGTTTCGGGTTTTTCAACAATGCGCATTCCTCTACCTCCACCACCTGCAGAGGCCTTCAGAATAACAGGATAGCCGATTTTGTCAGCATATTCCTTAGCCGATTTTGCGTCTGTTACCGGTCCATCGCTTCCCGGCACTAAAGGCAATCCTGCTTTTATCGCCATACTTTTAGCAACCGTTTTCAGTCCCATATCGCGGATAAGTTCCGGCGAAGGGCCTATAAAGTTTATATCATTTGCCACACATAGCGCCGCAAAATCAGGGTTTTCAGATAAAAATCCGTATCCGGGATGAATCAGATCGATATTGTGCTCCAAAGCAAATTTTACAATACGTTCTGCATCCAAAAAGATAGGCTTATCATTTGCAGCATCCCTTGCCGGAATTATTTCATCGGCATATTTCAGATAAAGAGCATCAGGTTCTTTATCGCTTTGAAAAACCACCGCCAACAAACCTAATTTATGAGCCGACCGAATGATACGGATTGCTATTTCGCTTCTATTGGCAATTAAAAGTCGTTTTTTCATTTTTTATTTAGATATTTGCCCTACGGGCGTTATTTACTTCGTGTTATTTGTGCTTCGCACTTTATTCTTTTTCCATTAACTACGCGTAGCTAAATCACTATGAATAACAGCGAAACTAATTAACTATAAAGGAATACTTCCGTGTTTTCGGGCTGGTTTTAAATATTGTTTATTAGACAATACTTCAAAAGCAGTAATCAGTATTTCTCTTGTTTTTGAAGGAGTTATTACCTCATCGATCAAACCGATTTCTTCCGCCTTGTATGGATTTGCAACTTCATTTTTGTATCTGTCCGAAAGAATTTTTTCCATTTCAGCTTTATTCTCAGCTTGTGATAATTCGTGTTTATGAACAATTTTAATAGCTCCTCCGGGACCCATAACGGCAATTTCTGCTGTTGGCCATGCAAAGTTGAAGTCTCCTCCCGTGTTTTTGCTGCTCATTACAATATAAGCACCACCATAGGCTTTGCGGGTAATCACCGTTATTTTTGGAACTGTAGCCTCACAGAATGCATACAACAGCTTTGCTCCGTTTCTGATAATTCCGGTATGCTCCTGCTCAATTCCCGGCAAAAAACCCGGAACATCTTCCATAATAAGCAATGGAATATTGAATGCATCGCAAAAACGAACGAATCTCGCCCCTTTTACACTCGCATTTATATCAAGCGTTCCGGCCATTACTTTAGGCTGATTAGCCACTATACCAATTGATTTGCCATTCAAGCGGGCGAAACCAACCAAAATGTTTTGAGCATATTTTTCGTGCACTTCAAAAAAAGAATCCTTATCAACAATAATATTGATAATTTCTTTCATGTCGTACGGGCGGTTAGGATCATCAGGAATAATGCTGTTTAGAAACTCCTGGCGCGATTTATAATGGCTTACCAGATTTGAAACCGGAAGTGATTCGTAATTATTAGACGGAATGTAAGAGAGTAATTTACGAATCAACATGATAGTATGTTCTTCGTCGTCGGAAACAAAATGGGCAACACCACTTTTAGAAGCATGAACATTACCGCCTCCTAGGCCTTCCATATCAATTTCTTCGTTCAAAACCTCCTTTACCACATCAGGACCGGTAACAAACATATAAGAAGTCTGATTCGTCATAAAAATAAAGTCAGTAAGTGCAGGAGAATAGACCGCGCCACCTGCGGCAGGTCCTAAAATTGCACTTATCTGAGGGATAATACCAGATGAGTTGACATTGTTCCTGAAAATAAACGCATAGGCCGATAAGCTTTTTACACCTTCCTGAATACGCGCTCCTCCGGAATCCATCAATCCCACTATTGGTGCACCCAGTTTCAGCGCCATTTCCTGAACTTTAGCTATTTTCATACCATGCGCATAACCTAACGAACCGCCTAAAACTGTAAAATCCTGTGCATAAGCAAAAACACTACGTCCCTGCACTAATCCTCGTCCTACCACTACACCATCGCCAAAATTAGACTGCTTACTACTCATAGGCGTTTGTGATGGTGCTACAAAAGCATCAAACTCAAAAAAAGTTCCTTCATCAAAAAGGACATTAATTCGTTCACGCGCTGTAAGCTTACCTTTTAAATGCTGGCGGTGCGCAGCATTGTCTTCCATTTCTTGTAACGCTTTCAGACGTTGCTCAAAAACTTCGTTTTTATTCATTCTTTATTTTAACCAGTTGTTTAAATTACTCTAACAATTAATTTAAATTTTCGTTCAAACCAACAATAATTCTGCACAAAAGTATTCTTTTTGTGCAAGAGTGCAAATTTATGGATAAAATATTTTTTTAATAGATTTTTGCCGCTTTCAATATAATCCTGATTAACAACCATTTAAAACTTAAACATATTACAAACCTATTAAAAATGAGGTTGAAAGTAAAAATTTAACACCAAAAGTTTGAAAACATGTTTTAAAACATATAATTTTGCATCGTCAAAAGGAAATTAATTCTAAAGACAAATCTAATACAAAGATGATCCAATAAAAAATTACAGGATCTGTCTTTGTATTTTTTTATATATAGGTATTATAAAAGAATGTGTGTTTAAAATTTTACAATTATGAAAAAGATTTTAGTTTTAGTAATGGTAGCATTGACTACAGCAACAAGTAGCTTTGCTAAAAGTCCTGTAAAGTATGAGATACTTTACAAATTAAATAACGAAAACACTTTTAATTCAGTTGCCCGCTACCTTAGAGCAAATCAGGAACAAAAGGACCAATTGATGTATGTGTTTTACAGAACTGAGAAAAAGCTTAGAAAGGCTTTGGAAAACAAAGATTTAATCGCAGCAGAAAAAGTGGTGAAGTACAACCTGGAAAACTCCAAGTATATCCTGAACGACGACCAATACAAAAAATACGAAGCCGTATTAAATGTGTCGGTCTACAACAACAACGATGAATATGTTGCTGACAACACTACAAAGTAATTGATTATTAATTCATAAAACCAATAGGGGAACAATCTAATTGCTCCCCTATTTTATTTTTTACAACACCTTCAGACATTGCTCAAAACCTTAACTTTATTCTAATTATTTGTTTAAACCAACAATAATTCCACATAAAAGCATTCTCCATACACAACACAACAAATTTATGGATAAAATATTTTTTAGTAGAATTTATCTGTTTTCAATATTATGCTGACTAACAATCAATTATAAATTTGAGATATTACAAACATATTAAAATTGAAGCAAAAAGTAAAAATTTAACATGAAATGTTTGAAAACATGTTTTAAAACATGTATTTTTGCATCGTCAAAAGGAAATTAATTCCTAAGACAAATCTAATACAAAGATGATCCAATAAAAAATCACAGGATCTGTCTTTGTGTTTTTTTTATATTTAGGTATTAAAAAAGAATGTGTGTTTAAAATTTTACAATTATGAAAAAGATTTTAGTTTTAGTAATGGTAGCATTTGCTACAGCAACAAGTAGCTTTGCTAAGAGTCCTGTAAAGTATGAGATACTTTACAAATTAAATAACGAAAACACTTTTAATTCAGTTGCCCGCTATCTAAGAGCAGATCAGGAGCAAAAGGACCAATTGATGTATGTGTTTTACAGAACTGAGAAAAAGCTTAGAAAGGCTTTAGAAAACGAAGATTTAATTGCAGCAGAAAAAGTGGTGAAGTATAACCTGGATAACTCCAAGTATATACTGAACGACGATCAATACAAAAAATATGAAGCTGTATTAAATGTATCAGTCTACAACAACAACGATGAATACGTTGCTGACAATACTACAAAGTAATTGATTATTAATTCATAAAACTAATAGGGGAACAATTTAATTGCTCCCCTATTTTATTTTTTACGTATCGTCCTTAAAATTATCTTCTCATCATTCAACTCTCTCAATGCATCTGAAGCTATCCAGCGAGCGGATTTAAAATCCTGCTTCGATATTCTTTGGGCCACATCTATGGCTCTCAAACGCAATGCTTCGTTTCTTTTCCCAATCTGTCGTAAAGCCCAATTCACTGCTTTTCGTACAAAATTCCGCTCATCCCACGATTCTCTCTCTATTATATCAAAGAATGGACAAAACATTTCATTGGTCATTTTCTTGTCATGAACAGCCAATTGACACATAAGCACAAATGCAGTTCTTTTTACAAACTCTTCAGTATGCGACGAATATTCATCAATTTTTCTTAATGCAAATGGGGTTTTCACCAAAAGATCTGAACTCAAATCGCAAAGATCCCAGCTATCAAAATCTCCAACCCAGACATCAAACTGCTTTTCATCCACCAATTTAGGATCCTCAACAAAAGAAGCTAAGATTCTGGCTTCATGAATTTCTGTTTTCCACAAGACCAGAGCCATGTCATGATTTTTACCAATTTTCTTTGCTAATGCTCTAACCAAAGGTATTTTAACCCCTAAAGCATTGTCACTTTTTATTCCAAAATGCGATAATTTTGCATAATGTTCAGGAGTCGATAAAGATTTTAGTTCTTCGATAACGTCTTTTGCTTCCATAAACAGAGATTATTGAACGATATTCATATTCGAAAGGCGATTTCTCGTTTCACTATCAAAATAAAGTAAAGCATTTTTATCTACTAGCTTCAATGGAAAACGTGTAGAGTCCGACAAATATGCAGTCGTTGGAATCAAATGATATTGATAAACGCTGTTCAACACCCCTTTATGCACATATACAGGCAAATAGGACGTACTTCTAATTTTTTTCGATTTAGTATCAATCACTACTTTCAAAAGAATCCCACCATCGGTATTCGGTTTCCGCTGGTTAGAAATAGAATTTCCCAACGAATAATATACCGGAATCGGCAAACTATCAGTATTTTGCATTATTTCGGCATCCTGAACCACATGCGGATGTCCTCCTACAACCAGCTGAACGCCATTACGAACAAAAAAAGCAGCATAATTTCGCTGTATATCATTGGCTCTCAATTCATATTCAGCTCCCCAATGCACCGTCATTATAATTTGATCCGCATTTTTCGATTTTGCTTTCTCAATATCTTTCTTTATCTGAACCGAATCCAGATAATTCACAACATTAGGACTCAACACCCGATTACCATTCGTTCCATAAGTATAATTCAAAAATGCAAGCTTTATTCCTTTCCTCTCTATTATTAGCGGATAAATGCTATCGCGCTGAATACTATCAATATAACTACCTAAAGAGAGTAATTCTCTGTTTTTAATAGAGCGAATTGTCCTTTCAAGCCCCTTCTGGCCACGATCTAATACATGATTATTTGCAGTGAGCAAAACATCATAACCTGCATTTTTCAAACCATCCAACAATGCATCCGGACTCGAAAAGTTTGGATATCCGCTATATGGTTTGCCCGCAATAGGAACTTCAAGGTTCGCTATCGCAATATCAGCAGAATTTATAAACGGCTTAACCTGCTGAAAGCAAATATCATAGTTGTATTTCTTAGATATAGGATCATAAGCAGCCTGAAACTGAGGCGAGTGCCCCATTATATCTCCGGCAAATAATAAAACCAAAGAATCAGGAACATTTTCAGGTAAATCCCTTGCAGAATTGTAGTTATACGAAAAGCTGCTAAAAATAAACAAAATCAAAAGCGATAGTAGAACTCTCCTCATAGATACCAAAGATTTCTAAAACAAAATGGAAAGATATATTATAATGTTTATATTCAACAAAATAAATACAATCTACATATCGCTAAATCAATCAGATTTCCAAGGCTCCAATTAACTCAGAAACATGTTTAAAGCCATGCTTATCCAGATATTCATTAATTCCATCCACGACCTTTACAGATACTGTAGGATCAATGAAATTAGCAGTACCAATCTGAATAGCGGTTGCACCAGCCAACATAAATTCAATGGCATCGGTAGCATTCATAATTCCACCCAAACCAATAACCGGTATTTTCACGGCATTTGATACCTGCCAAACCATCCTTAAAGCAATTGGCTTAACTGCAGGCCCCGAAAGTCCGCCAGTTATAGTAGACAAAACCGGTTTTCTTTTTTCGGCATTTATTGCCATGCCCAATAAAGTGTTGATCAACGAAACAGAATCCGCACCTTCACCTTCTACAGCCCTTGCAATCTCAGAAATATCGGTAACATTAGGCGAAAGCTTCACAATCATTTCATTTTTATACACTCTTCGCACTTCTCTAACTACCTGAGCAGCAGAAGGACAGCTCGTTCCGAATGCCATTCCACCTTCTTTTACATTAGGACATGAAATGTTTAATTCAATAGCAGGAATTTTTTCAAGCGAATTTAGCTTTTCTGCCGTCTCAACATAGTCTTCAACCGTAGAACCGGAAACATTCACAATTATATTTGTATCGATGTCTTTTATTGACGGATAAATCTTATTAATAAAATAATCAACACCCTTATTTTGCAGTCCTACAGCGTTTAACATGCCCGAAGGAGTTTCAGCCATACGTGGATATGGATTCCCCTGACGTTCACGAATGGTAGTTCCGCCAATTCGCGACAAATCCATAAAGTCTGAAAACTCCGTCCCATAGCCAAATGTGCCCGATGCAGTCATCACCGGATTTTTCAGTTGTAATTTCCCAATATTGATATTTAAATTTGCCATTTCAACTTTGTAATATTAAAAACTGGTCCTTCAGTACAAACACAAACATGCCCATCAACCGTATCGGTTACACAACACAAACAAGCCCCAATTCCACACGCCATGGTATTCTCAAGCGAAACCTCGCAAACAGCGTTTGTTTTAAGCGCATAAGAAGCCACGGCCTTCATCATTGGTGTTGGTCCACATGTATAAATATAATCGAAATTTGAGCCTTTTAAAACAGAATGCTGCGTAACAAAACCCTTTTCACCCAAACTTCCATCTTCTGTAGTAATGTAAACATTTCCGAAACGCTCATATTCACTTTTCTGTAAAATGTCTGCTTCAGAGCGGGCACCAAGCAAGAAATTAACCTCATAACCTTCTCTTTTGAAATAGGCACCCAGAAAAAGTAAAGGAGCTACACCACAACCACCACCAATCAACATCAATTTAGCATCTTTACGGGTAGGAGAAGCAAAAGTATTTCCCAGAGGCAGTATAATATTCATCGTTTCACCTACTTTCACCTCTGCCATCCGCTTTGTACCATCACCAATCACCTGAATAAGCAGCCACAACTCATTTGTCTCATAATCAACATAATGGATTGATATTGGCCTACGAAGAAAAGTTGTGTTCGATCCATCCACCCTCACCTCGGCAAACTGACCGGGAAGAATTTCAGGAAGTTTTTCGGAAGAAGTAAGGATAATCAACGAGTATTGATTGCTCAACAACACGTTTTTCTTTACTATTAAATCTAGAATGAATTTCTTCATTGAATATATATTGTATTGCGTATCAATCAGATATAATGAGAGATACAATTGCTATAATTAAATAATTATCGGCTACAAAATTACACAAATATCCCGAGACGGACAACTTTACCGGGTAACTCAGGTAATTTATTGCAGTTTTATCCACTTATTGAACATAAACTTTATCGAAAAGTTTTGCGCATACAAGTTTTTAAGCTTAAAGTATCTTTATTTATTGTTTAGCGTCAAATTCCTGAAAAGTATTATCGCTGTAATAAACAATTATTTTTCTTACCGTTTTGTTAGCAGCTTCCGGAATTTGAATTTCACTCTGAGACACTTTTTGTTGAATTTTTTGAGGTTGTTCTTCCGCAATTTGTTTTTTTTGCTGGATTGTCTCAAAACCTAATACAGTTTTTTCAACACTTTTTTGAATTAAAGTATCTGATTTTGAATCATTTTCGTCAAAATTATCGAACAAAGTAGGCGTCTGAGATTGCTTTTCTGATCGATACATTGATCCAACGCCCAAAATAAGCCAATCTGAGCTAATAGTACGAAAGCGATTCAAGATTTTTTTCAGCACATCTAAACTAGGATTATTACGTCCGTTTAAGATGTGCGATAGAGTGGAGCCTTGAATTCCTATTTCACTGGCAAATATCGCTGCAGTCATTTCTTCTTTGAGCATTATTTTCTCTATTCTTTCCTTTTCGTCCATAAATCCTTAGTATAAATGTGAATTACAAGATTTCATTTAAGTACACAAAGATATGTGAATCAATTCACATATGCAAATCAAATACATTTGTAAATGCACATTAAATATGATTCACATAAATAAAATATACATGTGTAGGCTGTTTATATATAAATATGTATTTAATATCATATAAAACAGTACATTAAATTATATGTGGTGATATCATTTAAATTTAAAGTAAATAATTAAATAAATACCAATAAACATATTGATAATTAATAATTTAAGTGTAAAATATTAATGTTTATCAACATATTACACAATTATAATACATAATTGGCATTTTACATAAACAATAAATTTATAAATACATATTAATTAATTGATTTAATGGTATTTAGTAATTAATTTTAAAGTTTATTTATTAATAGAAATATGGTCTTTATACAAATGTGTATTGTTTACTTTTGTAAAGTAATAAGTCTCACATTATTAAAAATAATACAAAATTTCCATGCGGTATTTTTGTGAATTTACTATTGTAAATTACATTTATAAATAACATTTGTGTGAATCATTATTGGAGAAAGGACAAATTCAATTTTGGAAACTTTTAGAAAGGAATTTATGAAAAGACTAAAATATTATGTGATCATGGCGTGAAATCACGCACTCTTTCAAGGACATTATTAAACTTTCGTTTAATTTTATATTTCCATCAATATTTAAACATGTGAACTCGCATATAACAACCAGTATATATGACACTTACACACAAATACACCCCCTCAGAATTGAATATTCAAATTCAATCGGGCCATTATTGGGAAATTTTTAATTCTGAGCAAAAAAAAAAAGAGTCCGAAAATAATTTCGAACTCTTTTGATATAAATAGAAAATATTATTTATTCTTCAGTTGCTGGTATCACTCCTGCCAATTCCTGATCAACTAAAATACGACCGCAATATTCACAAACAATGATTTTTTTACGAAGACGAATGTCCATTTGACGTTGCGCTGGAATTTTGTTGAAACATCCCCCACATGCATCTCGTTGTACATAAACGACAGCCAAACCATTGCGGGCATTTTTACGAATCCTTTTAAAAGCAGCCACTAATCTGGACTCGATCATCGATTCGATTTCTTTCGCATGTTCACGAAGTTTTTCTTCTTCGAATTTTGTTTCCTGAACGATTTCGTTCAATTCACCTTTCTTTTGTTCAAGATCCAACTTGCGCTCAGCTAATTGCTCTGATGTTGATTTTTGTTCAGCCAGCTTTGATTCTTGAGCAGCAGTAAATTCACGAATACGCTTTTCACATAATTCTATTTCCAAAGTTTGATATTCAATTTCTTTAGAAAGATTATCGTATTCACGATTATTGCGAACATTATCCTGTTGTTCTTTGTATTTGGCAATTTTGATACGTGCTTCTTCAATCTCGATTTTTTTGCTTGCAATTGTAGCTACAATATCAGCAATTTCTGTTTCGAAATTCTCCAAACGTGTATTTAATCCAATTATTTCGTCCTCTAAGTCCTGAACTTCCAAAGGTAATTCACCACGTAGCGTTTTTATTTCATCGATTTTGGAAACTGCTTTTTGAAGCTCGTAAAGTGCTTTCAGCTTTTCCTCAACGGTAATTTCTTTTTCTGCTTTTAAGTCTGTAGCCATATTGATTACAAATAGTTTATGGGGTTGGTTTTACTGTCTGAAATTTGGACTGCAAATGTAGGCATTTTTTTTGTAATTATCTCATAAAAAATGTCTTTTGTGAATTGTTCACTTTCAAAATGTCCAATATCTGCAATTAAAATACGTTTTTCTGCTTCAAAAAAATCATGATATTTAAAGTCGCCGGAAACGTAAATGTCTGCTTTTGCTTCAATGGCATCTTTTAGAAAGGAACTTCCGGAACCTCCACATAGAGCCACTCGTTTAATTTTTTTTCCGAGTATAACAGTATGCTTTATAGTTGGGACATTGAAAATTGTTTTAAGCCGGTTCAGAAATACAAATTCATCTTCCGGATTTTCCAAATCGCCAATCACTCCTGCTCCTACCTGATTCCACTGATTTTCCAATGCAATAATATCATAAGCCGGTTCTTCATACGGATGAGATTTAAGCATAGCCTGCAATACCTTAAATTTAAGATATTCAGGCAAAATGACTTCGATCTTCACCTCTGCTTCGGAATGCAATTCATTTATATTTCCAACAAACGGCTGCGCTTTTTCGTTGGCTTTAAATGTTCCTAGTCCTTCGATATTAAAACTACAATTTTCATAATTTCCTATATGGCCTGCTCCTGCATTGAACATGGCTTCGCGCACAGCATATGAATGTAAGCGAGGTACATACGTGATCAATTTCATTAATGAATGATCTTTCGGCTGAAGAATATTAACATTCTCCAAACCGATTTTCTCTGCTATTTTTCCGCTCACACCAGCAAGTACATTATCAATATTGGTGTGTGCCGCATAAATCGCCACATCATTTTTAATGGCCTTGATTACACATTTCTGAACTTCATTTTGTCCAACAATTTTTTTCAATCCACTAAAAATAAGCGGATGATGGGAGACGATCAAATTGCATTTTTTGCTGATTGCTTCGTCAATGACTTCTTCGGTTACATCAATGCAAATCAGAACCGACGTAATTTCCATTTGCGAATCACCCACAAGCAACCCTGCATTGTCATAACTTTCCTGCAATGACAATGGAGCAACTTCTTCAATTAATTCACAAATAGATTTTACATTCATTTATTGTCCGGAATTTTATTCTTTTTCAGGTTCTTCCTGTTTTTCTTCCGCTAAAAAGTCAGTAATATTCGCGTTGATAAGGATATTATACCAGGTCAGCAATTTTCTAATATCACTCGGGTACACACGATCGCGATCATAATCCGGTAAAATTTCCAACATATATGCGCGCAATTTGTCATTGTCTGATTTTGGATCAATTGAACAAACTGCTCCATTTTCTTTTACTTTTACTGCTTCAAGTACTTTTGCTAAAGCAACTTCTTCTGTTTCAGTAAACATTGCAATATCTCCAAGAGACACTACTTTATCTCTCGTATAAGCAGGAATTCTTTTCCCATCAACCAACGATTCTACAATCAACATATTTTTTCCTTGCGAAACAAGTTTAAAAAGTCCGGGTTTACCGGTTAGAGATAAAATTTCTTTTAACATGGATCAAATTTACTTGACAATTAATGTATTACAATAAAAATTAGGTTTGCTACTTTTCACAAAAATAGCACTTACAAATATAATTCAATTTCAGCCTTACTCAATCTTAATTATTAATTTTTAATTATTAATCGGGTAAGTTCGTTCAATTTTATTTTTCCTTCGTAAATAGCTTTTCCGGTTATAACCGCCGGAACAGACGCTTCGTGCAAAGCTTCAATATCTGCAATAGAACTAACTCCACCACTGGCAATCAAGTACATAGCTGGTTGAGCCACAAGCATTTTTTTATAGAGATCGATAGCCGGACCTTGCAACATACCATCTTTACTAATATCGGTACAAATAACTTTGTCGATACCTTTATTCATATATTCGGTTATGAATGGAAGTAAATCAACTTCAGTGGTTTCCAGCCAGCCTCCAACAGCTATTTTCTCATTTTTCACATCTGCACCAAGAATTATTTTCTCTGCTCCAAATTTTGAAATCCATGAAGAAAAAACCTCCGGATCTTTTACAGCTATACTCCCACCCGTTATCATACTGGCTCCACATTCAAAAGCGACTTTCAAATCATCGTCAGACTTCAATCCTCCTCCAAAATCAACAACCAGATTCGTCTTACTGCATATTTTTTCCAAAACTTTATGATTTACAATATGATGCGCTTTTGCACCATCCAAGTCAACCAAATGCAATCGACGGATTCCTGCATCCTCAAACATTTTTGCTACCTCCAATGGGTTTTCGTTATAAACAGTTTTCTGATTATAATCACCCTGAGAAAGTCGAACACATTTTCCATCAATCAGATCAATAGCGGGTATAATTTCTATCACTTTTGTATATTTTATTGTTAATCAAAATGTTACAAACAAACTTCGTTATAACGGAAAACAAAAGTACAAAAATTGACAGGATAAGACAAGTAATAATAAACGAAAAGAAAATATTCGAAGAAAGCAGAAGAATTTAACTCACTCAAACTCGAGCAAAGTTTTCTCAATTATCTTTACGCATTCCATTAGTTGTGCTTCGGTAATAACTAATGGAGGTGCAAATCTTATAATGTTGGTATGAGTTGGTTTAGCCAACAATCCGTTTTCCAGCAATTTCAAACAAATATCCCAAGCTAAGTTTTTTTGTTCTTTATTATTGATTACCAAAGCGTTTAGCAATCCTTTTCCACGCACGAATGACGCCACATTTGATTTTTTACACAACCTTCGCATTTCTCTCCGGAAAATATCTCCAAGATAGAATGCATTTTTAGCAAGATTCTCATCGCGGACTACTTCTAAAGCGGAAATGGCAACTGCTGCAGCCAACGGATTTCCACCAAAAGTAGATCCGTGTTGCCCCGGATGAAAAACATTCATAATTTCGTTACTCGACAATACCGCGGAAACCGGATAGACTCCTCCCGACAACGCTTTTCCCAAAATCAAAATATCGGGATGTACATCTTCATAATCGCAGGCCAACAATTCTCCGGTACGGGCAATTCCTGTCTGCACTTCGTCCGCAATAAATAAAACACCGTGTTGCTTGCATATCTCGTAACATTTCCGAAGATAACCATCATCGGGCACATAAGCACCTGCTTCACCCTGAATAGGTTCCACCAGAAAACCGGCAATGTTTGGTTGTTCCCTCAAAACTTTCTCCAATGCTTGCGTATCGTTATAAGGAATCACAATAAATCCCGGAGTGTAAGGTCCATAATGCGTAAAAGCATCAGGATCAACGGAAAAAGAAATTATTGTTGTAGTTCGGCCGTGAAAATTATTTTCGCAAACAACAATTTGCGCCATATTTTCTTCTATGCCTTTTTTTTCGTAAGCCCATTTACGACAGAGTTTTATTGCTGTTTCCACAGCTTCAGCACCTGTATTCATTGGTAACACTTTGTCGTAATCGAAATATTCCGTTACAAATTTTTCGTAAACTCCAAGTTTGCTATTAAAAAAGGCTCTGGACGTAAGAGTCAGTTTATGAGCCTGTTCTATAAGAGTATTGATGATTCTCGGATGGCAATGCCCCTGATTGACGGCTGAGTAAGCTGAAAGAAAATCAAAATATCGCTTTCCGTCCACATCCCAAACAAATACGCCTTCCCCTTTTTCCAACACAACCGGAAGCGGATGATAATTATGCGCACCAAATTCATTCTCTAGTTCCATCAATTCCGAAGCGGAATATTTCATTTCTCTCATAAGATATTTCGATTGAAGCCTCAGTTACAAATTAGATAACGCAGGCTAATTTATTATTTAATTGCAAATTTAAAATATTTCAGCCATCATACAACGCACACTTCCACCTCCAATAGTTTCGATTGTAGGAATTGAAACTACAACAATCTCATTATATGAAGATAAACGTTTTAATTGCTCATTACTAAAAACATCATGAGCAGATTGTGACATAACAAGCAACGGCTTTCCGTCTTTTGTCTCGACTTGTAGCACATTTCCTGCAAAATGAATCATTTGTTCTTCTGAAATTGCAATAACTTCTTTTCCTGATTGCCTCAATTCTGACAGTACCGTATTTCTCTCATTTTCATCTTCAATACAATCTGAACAAATCACAGCATATTCATTGGCGACACTCATTAGCACATTGGTGTGATATACTGGGTACTTTTTATCGTGCACATTTTGATAAGCATTAAAACAAACCGGTTTAAATTCAAAGACTTTGCAAAATTGCATAAATACTGTCTTGTCCGTTCTTTCCGACAAAACGGCATAGGCAATTCTGTTCACCCGATCCAACACCATACTTCCGGTACCTTCCAAAAAAAGATTTTGTTCTTCCCAAAAAGTAAAGTCATCGATGTTTTTTACACCGCAATGTTGTTCGTTCAGGAAATCCAAAATATCTTTCCGCCTTTCCAATCTTCTGTTTTCGGCAAACATTGGATATAAAACCACCTGTCCTTCGCCATGAAACGAAACCCAGTTATTCGGGAATATCGAATCCGGCGTATGAGGTTCGAATGTATCTTTCACCACCACTACATCTACACCATTCGCAATCAAAACTCTCACCATTTCTTCGAATTCTTCCAGAGCTAAGTTCTGAATATCAGCACTATTAATTAAAGTATTTCGCTGAAAATGATTGTTGACTGCCGTCTGATGATTAAACCCGAATGCGACGGGTTTAATCATCAATACTTTATTCGTTGTTTGTTTTCTCATAATCTAATTCTCCCTTACCAGCGGAAAAGTTGAACAGCGCAACAATCCGCCCATTTTAGAAATTTCAAAATATGGTACACGTTCTACAGTCATACCCCAATTATTTTCAAGATGTCTGTTTAATCGATCAAATCTTTGTTCGGAAACCACAATCGAAGGAGAAATGGAAAAAACATTTGCATTCATTAAGTACATTTCTTCCTGTGTGATTTCGAAAAGATTATCTTTTCCAAACAAGTCGACCAACAACTGATAATCACTAAGATTGGTAAATCCATCTTTATAAATAATTGCTTTGTTGTCATTTATCGGCATAAATGCACAATCCAAATGCAAAACACATTGTCGGGGATTGGTATCGTGCTTTCTTAATTCGAGGGGAATAAAAGTTTTTTCAGGACAAATCTCTTTCAGGAAATTAAACGCATACGAATTCGTACGAGCCGTTTTAAGTTGCGAATAATCAGGCTTTGTGTACAATCCCACAAAAACAATCTCGTTATAAAGCACTACATCTCCCCCTTCGACATGAGCTTTTTCCGGTAAATTAAAAATTTTATTATACGAAATCTGATCGTAAATAACCTCGTACGCTTCTTTCTCATCCTCCCGATCGGGAATAATGTTAGAATTGATTATTTTATCATCAATCACAAAACCAACATCACGAGCAAACACTTGATTACAATTTTCCAATGTCCACGGACGAAACACCTGCACATTATATTTCAACAATACTTTCTCAAAAGCACTCATTTCTTTATAAATAGCTTCTTCCGTTGGATATATTCCTTTTGAAACAGACTCATAAGACTTAGCATCGAAAACTCTGTCGAGAGTAGGCACATTGCCTATTGAGCCCGGTTGACCCAATACAATAGCTTTTAATGGAGATGTTTCGTTTTTTATGTTGAGTTGCATACAAGTTGAATCTATAAATAAATACTATCCACCTTTAGTTTAAAAGCGTAAAGATATGAAAAATGTTCAACATATGCATAAATATTTATTTTCGATTAATTAACACCACTATAACATTCTATAAGTAAACATTTTAATCTTGTATTCGTTTCAATTTTAATTTATGTAATATGTTATGGTTTCAGCTGAATGTTTTAAAGGATTACCATTTGAGTATGAATCCTTTTTAGTCGAAAAATACGACTCATGCGTTACAACATGCAGATATATAGCTATCTTCCATGCCACGAGGAATCATCATTATATGCTCATTCAAGAAAAAGATAACTTACTTGATGTCATAATATATGATTCCAGAGAAGATACAGTTACGTGCCTCAATTCGCTTTCGTACCTTAAGCAGGATACGATTGATGTATTTACCAATCATATTTTCAATAATTACCCCAACATTAAAACGATAGAATTCCCTTCTTCCTATAGTAATTTATTGGCGGAAAAGTCTATTCTTGCACTTCGATCTGATGACTTCATTATCAGTTTGCCACCATCTCTGGATGATTATTTTAAACAATTGGGAAGTAGTACACGAGCCAATGTAAGGAAGCATAAGAACAAGTTTTTAAAAGAAAATCCACAGGCAAATTTCGTTACAAAAACCGGAAATGAAATAGATAGAAATCTGATTGACAAAATTATAAGCTTGAATTTCAACAGAATAATATCAAAAGGACAAGTTCCAAATGTTAATAGTACTCATATTGACAACTTTCATCAATACTCACAGCATTACGGCTGCGTAGCTTATATAGAGGTTAATGGAAGTATCATTGCAGGTAGTATCGCTTACATGTCGAATAAAAGTATGTATTCTTATTTTTTGGCACACGACAACGATTACTCCAACTATAATGCCGGTCAGTTGTGTATGCTTTACCTTATTCAGGTTGCAATAGAAAAAGGATTCACAGAATTTCATCTGCTGTGGGGTGAAAGTGAATACAAAACCAGATTTCTGGCAAAGCCACGCACAATGTATTCATATATCATATTTAAATCATTCTCTTATAATTTTATTTTTAATAAGACAAAGGAATATTTCTCTCATCTGCTTTATGATTTTAAAAGATCAAAGTATGCACTACCTCTAAAATCCGCATTGAGATATTTCAAGAAAAAGAATTTCAAACAATTAAATAAACTACAATACCTCCTTATTTTATTATTTGAAAGAGTATTATATTAGATTATTAACTAAAATAATAGTAGCACAACTGACTAATAATTTAACTTTGAAGATAAATAAATGGGATATCAAAAATAAACATGTATCTCTTTAAATCATCATAAGATATTATGAAAAAGCTTCTACTAACCAACATTTTACTCGTTGCATTAATCAGTTTTAGTTTCCTGCATGCCGATGAGTATATTACCAATCAAAACATTCATTATTACCCCGAAAGTACAAATAAATCAGACGAATACATAAACGAACGCTGTATACTGGACGTATATTATCCTAAAGACATAAAGAACTTTGCCACTGTGGTTTGGTTTCACGGTGGAGGATTGACAGGCGGAAACAAAGAAATTCCTGAGGCTTTAAAAAATAAAGGTATATGCGTTGTCGGAGTTAATTATCGCTTATATCCTAAAGTAAAATCACCCAAATACATCGAAGATGCTGCAGCTGCAGTAGCCTGGGTTTTTAAAAATATTGCTATATATGGTGGTAATCCTGATCTGATTTTTGTTTCCGGACACTCGGCTGGAGGCTATCTTACATTAATGGTAGGTCTGGACAAATCATGGTTAAATAAAAAAGGTATCGATGCCAATAATATTGCAGGACTTATTCCATTTAGTGGACATACTATTACTCATTTTACCGTTCGACAAGAAAGAGGAATACCTGGCACACAACCGATTGTAGATTCACTGGCACCATTGTACCATGTGCGCCCCGATGCTCCACCGTTATTACTTATTACAGGTGACAGAGAATTAGAAATGCTGGGAAGGTACGAAGAAAATGCGTATTTGATGCGTATGATGAAAGTATGTGGACATAAAGACACCCGTTTACTCGAACTGCAAGGTTATGACCATGGAATGACCGAACCTGCTTTTCCTTTGCTTATCAAAGAAATAGAGCGAATAAAGAAATTAATTTTTATTAACCGCTAGTTCTCATAAAAAAAACTCATTCATAATTTTGATAAACTCTTTATATTTTTCTAAATAAGCAACATGCATTGAATCAATTCTCTTATAAGTTTCATGTTGCACAATAAAGACATTAGTCTTTTATCAGCTTCTCCATTCGAAAACTTTTATCATTAAAAATCACTTTTACAAAATACAGCCCATCCGGTAGCTCAATAATTGAAATTTCTTTCGTCATTGATGTTTTTAAAGACTGACCTTGTAAATTGAGAATATCAACTTGTGAAAATTTCTTATCGGTTGATATCTTTAAAAATTTACTGGCCGGATTAGGAAATATCGAAACATGTTCGTTTGTCGAGATTTCGGATATAGCAAGCATTTCATCACAATGGTCTTGTCTTGGATTTTCTGCAGAGCTACAAGGGAATAGATAAACATGTTGTGATTTTGTAAAATCCGGACTATCACTATGTATTAAATTATGTAGCCCTCCCGGCATAGAAATCTGATTCATACTCCCATTACCTAGAGCAACATCTTTTCCTGTCAGGTTTCCATTGAAAACATAATCACACATTGCATCAAACAATCTGTAATAGGCATAATAATCTAATGCATCAAAAGCAGAGTTATTTGGCACGACATGGTCGGCAGTATAAATATAGCCGTTTATTGTATCTGATTTTACCCTCAAATAATCCTTTTCGGTGGCTGGAATATTTATGGTATTGAAAATGTCATTTGCCATACGCAGGTCATTAGTAGTATCATCCTCATATACAATTGATAGAAGCTTCACATCTGAAGGAAATGATTGTAGCTCAGTTTGAGAAATGTTATACGTAAACCATTGAGCCATCGAAAAAATAAAACGTCCTGATTGACCCCAATTTAGTGTAGTAAAGCAATAATAAGCATTCGCAAAAACGGCTCCACCTCCAAACGAATGTCCTACAAACCCCACTTTTGTTGTATCTATAATTGCAGGATAGTCACGAGCCGCCTTTATAAAGCCGTTTAACAGATTGCTGTATCTTTGTTGTACTGTTACTCCGACAGTTTGATACGGAACAAAGACAACTGCATAACCTTTTTTAGCGACAAAGTTAAGAAAGCCAGAAATATTGTCCGGGTCGTTTCCACCATAGGCATGATTGTAAAATATGGTAGGAACTGGTGAAGAAATACCTGCCGGATAATAAATTACAATATCACGAGTGGGAAAATCTGGATTTGCAAATGTCTGTGTCGCTACGGTATAATTCCCATCAGAACCATAGCCACTTGTGGGTTTGGCTATAGGCCCTGTATATGTTTGTCCAAATATAATAAGTGTATGAAATAAAGAGAAGATTGTTATGCTATAAAATAATTTCATATTGTTTTTTAGTACATGTAGACTTGCAGAGTGGAACTGGCTTTAAATATTTATTTTCCTAAAAATTTCATACTTAACCTATACAGGCAACTTTCCAAAGAATCTCATAATATTATAATGAAATTTATGGACACCCTGAGCCTGAGAAAACATAAAAATGCAATGGTGACTGATTAGGTTAATACCTGCTTCGTCACACAACAGAATGGCTTCCGGTGTTTCTGATTTTTGCTGTATCCATATATTTTTAACGCCTTTTTCTATCGCTTGCCTCACTACCGAAGCGGTTCGAGATGGCGAGGTGAGTACAACTATATTATTCGCTTCCTTTGGAAGATCAGCTATACTTTTAAATTCGCTTTTAGCTAAATTAGTTTCTTCGAAATTAGGATTTACTGACATCACGTTATATCCTTTCAGTCTCAAATGATTTATAAGCGAAGCACTAAATGATTTCTCATTTCTGGAAGCACCTGCAATAGCCAGTGTATCGGCTGATAAAAAATTGTCAATGTCCTGTCGTGTGATTCTTTTCAATTTATACATCCCGGTTTTGCTTTAAGGTTATTTTATTCGATAATACTTAGATCAGTTTTTTTTGCATTTTATAATGCGGAATATTTATTTCCAGAAACATATCACTTATTTTCTCATAACCCAATTTTAAATAAAAATCAACTGCTGTACTTCTGGCATTTAATACAATCGTTTTGCAATTGTTCTGCAAAGCATATTCCTCAGAAAATCGCACCAACGCAGTTCCTGTTTTCATCGATCTGAAATTCTCATCAACTGCCACCTGTCTCATTTTCAGCGTACCCTCATCGATAGTGGTAAGAATAAGAACACCTATCAACTTTTTATCACAAAAAGCTCCAACATGCATATCCCACCTTTCTTTATCAAGGTTTTCTGCAAACAGATCCATTCCCAATGGCTTTCTTAAAACTCTATCACGAAGTAGTAATTCTTCCTGATATGCAGCTGAGCCATATTCTATTTCTCTTACTTCCAATTGGTTATTATACAAAGTTTTCTTATTCTTAAATCGATCTATAAATTCACAAATTTATGAATTTATTACTTTGAACTAAATTAAAAGATATGAAAATCATATAACAAATAAAAAACCCGACAAAGGATAATCTCCTACATCGGGCTTTCATAGAAAAGGTCAAAAAATCGGTTAGCTTGTATAAATTTTATAGTCACTATTACTATACTGAAAAACCGATTACGAAAAAAATCAGGTTTTTCATCCTTATTACGGATAACTCGTTCTTTAAAGACAATGCAAAATTAGATATTCAAGCGGGGAATAATGTGTATTATTATAATTCTACACAAATTTGAGAAAATCATAAAAAAGCGTAAATAATTAGTTATAAGCAAAAACAATACACAAAAAATAGTTATATATAAAAAAATATAACATTGTGAAGCTTCATTTTAGCAAAAAAAAGTTTATGATTTATGTTTTTGTCTGTATTGAGAAGGTGTCAGTTGAGTATGTCTTTTAAATACTTTATTAAAGCTGCTTTTCGAACCGAATCCACATTCGAATCCAACAGCTTCAATAGTCAGATTATTGTCATTCGAAGCTTTTAAAATTTCTTTAGACTCCTCAATCCTATATTCGTTTATAAAATCGGAAAAACTCTTTTTGAGTTTATTGTTCAAAACATTCGAAAGATGATGTCCACTTATTCCTGTTTGTTCAGCTATATATTGAAGAGTGCAGTCTTCGTTCAAATATGGTTTTTCTTGTTGCATATAACTTGTAAGGGTTTCAAGATAGTTTTCTGCCAATTGATCGTCAATTTTCAGTAATGATTCTGAATTTCGATGTCTGATTTCTGTTTCTGTACCAAATATACCCTTATTCCAAACTGATTTAGAAAAAATATACAAAAACTGTATGTTCATACCGAGTTCACCAATAATGATATTTGCCTTTTCATTAGCATAGTAGAAACACAAAGGTGCAGAGATAACAACAAAAGCAATATTCATTATCAAAAAAGGTTTAATCCATGAAATATCCATTGAAACGTCATTGATCGACACTTTCGAATCTATTAATAGCTGCTTCTTTATCAACGAATACGACAAAAACAGATATACGGGTATTTGGATATACAATATTATATTCAGCAAATTTGTTTCCAGTGTTCCTATCGAAAAATCACGAATAAACCAACTGATTCGATATGGCAAAGGTAAAGTAGCAAAGTAATAATTAAAACCTACAAATGGTATAGTAGGAATAAGATGAAGTAATATCTTCCAGCTTTTAAACTCAGGCGACTTATTCAGAATTAAAAGAATATACAAATACAGACTCGGACCCATCAACAACATAAATATGCCATCAATCGGGATATAATTATTTAGCAATGAATAATTTTCATCAATTAAAGCAGTATAGCGGAATGAGACCAGAAAAGAATAAAATGCCATTAAACAAAAAAACACTGCCATTATTATATTGGCCTTTTTAATGGGTGTTTTTTTTATAATTAGCAAAAAGGACAGTAACAAAAAATTAAGAGCGGATGCTACAGTTATATATTTTAATAACATTTTTAAACTTATTCAACAGATGAATGCAAAGTAAACAAAAATTTCAATAAAATACCAGAAAAATAAGCCTTAATATAAAAAAACTGTTTAGCTATAAGATTTAGTCCAAATCAACAATGACAAGTACACATTAATGATTTTCAACAATTTAAAACAATAAAAGGACAAATATACTTTTAGACTAAACAAATTCAACTTTGATTATAATAAAAAATATCGCTTAAAAGTTCATGACAAATCATAAATTGAATAACAATAAGGTTTAAACACGGTATGTTTCTTATCTTTGCCTATCAAAAAATTTGAATTATGGCTTATCAAAAAAAACCAGAATGGCTTAAAACAAAAATGCAGGTAAATCCTCAATTCTCGCATGTGAGCAGAGTGATTTCCGAGCATAAACTACATACAATTTGCACCAGCGGTCGTTGCCCGAACATGAGCGAGTGTTGGAACAGAGGAACTGCTACTTTTATGATATTGGGCGAAATATGTACGCGCTCCTGCAAATTTTGTAACACACTTACGGGCCGGCCTCTCCCACCCGATGCAAACGAACCGGAACACCTTGCCGAATCAATTAAACTTATGAAACTGAAGCACGCAGTGATCACATCGGTAGATAGAGACGACTTAAAAGATGGCGGTGCAGC
>QKGU01000431.1 GCA_003250325.1 Paludibacter sp. | reverse complement strand
TTATGCAAAAACCGCCTCTCTCCTCTGAGAAAGGCGGTTTATGAGTGAACGGTTGCTAAAATTTAAAACCTAAATATACCATCCGAAACTTTCCTTAAAGAAACTCTAAGTAGGCATTTCAGGGAAAATTGAGGCAATTACTTCACCAACTGTTTGAACATCTCTTTGATCGGAATAATTTTCAGCTCTTTTCCGCTTTACAAGGAATTCATTGAAGTCTTTTGATGTTGGGTATAACATCAATCCCATATTACGAACATTTGAATGTACTGCGTGAACTTGATTAACCAAATCGTATCCGGCTTTATCATTATCAAGATACAGAGTAACTTGATCGTATTTGTGAATTACCTCCATTAAATCCTTTTTTTGTCCCACTCCGTTGAGAATAATCGAAGTACCCTCCAGCTGTGAGGTATTGTAGTAGGTCAGAGCAGAAAGGTAATCCATAAATCCCTCAAAAACATTTAATGCTTTTGCTGCTCCATGTATTGTCGTTATCGCTTTAGGGCTTGTCGAGAGTTTCAGAAACTTATTGCGTAATTCGAAACCTCCTCTGTCGTTTTTAAATCCGAGTGCAGCGATCAGTTTTCCCGATTTTGTTCGATACTCTAGTTCAAACAACTCATTACAACATTCAACAATTTTAGAAGAAACACGTCTTTGATTCAAATAAGACATCAGGAAAGAACTTTCTATCGTATCAATGGTGTATCAATGGTTTTTGTGATTTTGGACGCACACTCCTTTTTTGAGGAAGAGAAGGATTGTGGCATAAATGTGGAATATCGTTGACAAGACAGGATCTCTGAGGCTTCCCGAAAACCTACATTATGCAACTTCCGAACCAGGGAAATAACATCCCCTCCTTCGCCAAGGCCAAAATCATACCATTGGTTCTTTTTAATGCTTACCGAAAAGGATGGATTAGTTTCGTTCCTGAAGGGCGAACGATATAAATATTGAGCGCCATTTGTCCTTACCGGACTTATTCCTCTTTTTGATAAAAAGGAAACGATGTCAATGTTTTTTGCATCATTAATATTCATCTGCATGTGATTTTAGATATTAAAAAAAATCTGAAAAACCCGGCAATGCGGTTATCTGCGTGGGTGACAACGTTATAAAGCGGTGCCACATCTTGAAAAAATAGAATTGAAAGCAGGGAGAGACAGAATTAAACTGGTGGACGTGCCGCTTTTAAAACCAGTTTAATTGATAGATTATCTGCCTTTTAACCGCTTCGCCGGGTTTTCTTACAAAAAATGCTTACTCGTTTTCATCTGATGCAACCAGTTTGAACCTCCTTGGCCGTAGATTGGTGATTGACTCGAACTGATAAGAATAAATATCACAGAAGGCTTTGAGATAATCTGTGAATTTTCTGTCAGAAATCGCAGCTCCTTTTTGGTTCGTATCATAGAGATAGCGGTCTCTCATTTCAGTCGTGCCAACACCTCCAGGAGTTGTAAGCTCATCCAGGTTATCCTCCATCCATTCCGCAAAAGATTGGTTGGTGCATCGAATAAGCTGCTTGTGGTTTTCGTCCTTCTCTTTGCCTTCAGCAACTCCGTCCTTAAGAAACAGCTGAACGCAACTCAGCATAAAAACATCAAATCGATTCCACTCCAGGGTATCCCAGCCACTAAAAAAGGGGGAGGTATATTCGTCCAACGGAGTACGATTTTTATGAAAATACTGATTGACCTCAATCTGATGCTGCCTTCTGGCAAATGATCCGCTGCCACCCTTCAAAATATTGTTGGTTGTAATGATGATTGTGGGTGAATCTTCAATAGGCAACTCGATCTCATCCCGGTTCTTTCGGTTAATATTCCGAAAGCCGGAAGTGATTATGGAAAACAGTTCTTCAAAATTGAAGCCCCTCTTCACATCATCTAAACAAATCAGTCGAACGCTTTCATTGATTTTTTGCCAGGCAAATGTGGCTTTCGGATCAAAAGTTTTACCATCGTAAAATACTGTTTTGCGGAACTTGGAAAGAGCGCTGACAAGTAAACTTTTTCCGCTTCCACCCTCCGGATTTGATGAAACATTCTCATCATTAATTACAACTGCACGTGAGTTTGCAGAGGTTTTGTAATCATACAAACAATACCCCAAAACCGTACAAATACGCATAAATCGTTCTTCCTCATTATTACTTAGCTTTGTGATAAAGTTCTCAAAAACAGGAGGGTATTTTTCGATATCGGTGTCTGGATTATAATCTCGTTCAAGGATATGATCCTTCCAGATTAACCGTTTAAAAGTCTGATAGGGGACAGGCCCTTCTATTCTATTTTCGGTTACCTTTACAACTCCGTTTCTGAAATAGAAATAGGACTTTTCAGGAGTATCCCGGTGCATTTTTAAGTAAACAGTTTCCACAGCATCCAAATACTTCATGGAGAAAAGCGCGGTTTTATTCAGAATATAGTCGGTAATTCGATCGTTTTTCAAATTAGCAATCCTTTTCAAAACGAGATCTTTAACCTCTGATGTGGTGATTTTACTTACGACATAGTCTTGGACCAACACCAGTTCAAATTCATTGCCAACTTTAACTTTGCTAACGCCCTCCTGTTGAAGAAAGGCGATAAACTTCGTAGATGAAAAAGAGATTTTGTTATTCTCTTTTTCCTGTATTATATCCTCTATTGAAAAGCAATTAGCTGAAATATCTGCACTTTTAAAATGCACATTTCTTTCCCGACCGGACACACCAATAGCTGTCCGATTATTATCAGAATTTGTTTTCATACTATTAACGTTTGATTGTGAAGCACTCAATAACCAATGAGCGCCTAATGAGTAATTGTTTTTTGGTATTCTCCCTACTGGCAAGAACGATTCTCAAGGAAAGCCTCTACGTCAGAGGCTTTGTAATAGATCTTTTTGCCAATCTTTGTAAATTTTATGGATCCGGTATCGCGCATATTTTGTAGGGTGCGCCGGCTAACGTTTAGGATCTTGCAAACTTCATCGGTTACATACCATTTCTCCTTGAAGCCATCGTTACTGCTTAAGCCGATGCTTTCTACTTTTTCTGTGAGCTTATCGATTTTGCCCATCAGTTTGTCGAAGAGATGTTCGTCAACAATTATTACTGTTTTGCTCATTTTTTGAGATTTTAAATGTTAAACATTATTCATCTCTGCGCCTTGATGAATTCGAGAGCAAAACAAAGAATCTAAAAGCATTTGATTTAGAACGGATACATAACTCGATACGTGTAATTGACTATTAATCAAGTCAATAATTCTCCCCGACAGCTTCCTTTTTGAAATAGGATTTCAATGAGCTTGGTGACAAAGGCTCTCTCTTGCCATTTTTGTTCTCTTTAACCTTACAAACTTCAAATATTTCAGATATAGTGTGCACTAGTTTATCGCGGTCGGTATTACCATTTATTGTGAGCTTTTTACTTTCAATTAGTTTAGATATAGGTGCTATAAATTCCTTTGGATGCCCACTCCAAATGAGTTTATCAACAAATTTAATTTCTTCATCCTTCTTTGTCTCAGTAATATACATCTTCTTGTAATAGGCAAGTAAATCTGTTATTAATTTATAAGTATCCTTGAATGAACCTTCAATTTTACTAACATGATATCTTCTGAATTTTGGACTGTTTTTCAGATTATTAAGCCTTTTATTTACGGCATCTATATATTTACAAACATCATTATTTTCATCATCCTGAATTATAAGCAGTTCTTTTTGAAAATATTTCAATACTAGGTCTCCACACAAACCAGTATGCAGAAAAAAATCAATTATATACTCCAGCTTTTCATCATCCGTTAATTCTGTCGTATTCTCCTCTATCACATCCGCAATAAGGCTATAAGCTATACTTTTGTCTTTTCTTGCGGCAAGAATATATCTAATCTCATAATCTTCTTGCAACTCCTTAAGTGTATATTTAGCAACGCTCTGAATCCCCAAATCTTGCTTTAATTCATGCAATATAGAATATTCAAAATAGTCAGGGGTGAGGTCAGGGACAATATAGCCAATATCGTATTTCTCTATAAAATCCGGAGAAATTTCCCTGTTATGGACTACACAATCAACTAAATATTGATGATCGTCATAAATGGTTTGTTCATTAAGCCATTTAAGAGCATCTACAGCATCCCTTTTCTCAATTTCAATTCATAGAACTTCGAATTCAAACTTCAAAATTGCCAAAATACCAATCATCTCATTACGCAAACAGTGAAAATTATTATAGGAAGTAGCTGACCGTGAATCATACTGCACAATTAGATTTCGCTTGTATGCAAGAATTTCAGGTTCAAGATGATCAAGCAAGGATTCCAACCGTCTATTTATCTTGTAAAAAAAATGTGTTGTAGATCTATCTTCAATTTCTGAATAATAAATTTCTCTTAATCTCTCTTGAATTTTAAATGACTCAATACGTATTTCTTTGCATAAATCATGATCATCATGAGCAGTTTTGCTTGGTTTATAATGATAGATGCTCGTCTGTGGTATAAGGTCATCAAAGTACTGTAAGATATATCCCATTATTAATAAATTATAAAGCGCGAAAATACATTCAAATGCGTTAAGAATAACTTACTTTCTATTCAAAATTTTTTATTGTATTTTTGAAAGCAAAGAAGTTCAAATAAACGCAAATAGAAACTGGTTATTTTACCCTACTTTGGTGGACTTACAGTGGACTTAAAATAATGCTTTTATAAAATATTGAGAATAGGACAATTAGTACGAAAGTTCAGTATCCTCTCTCTCCGCTGAAAAATAAAGTAAAAGCCTGGAAGTTAAACTTTCAGGCTTTTTTAATGTGCAATATTTTATAGAAAAGCCATCTCCTGGAATTATCGGAAGAGATGGCTTTAAAATTTTTAATTAGTTTAGAATAACGTTTTACCCATTTTCACCACCAATACCGTTTTCTGAATAACCTTTAATCGAAATTTTGAAACAGTGGGCATATTTTGTTGGCAATGTTTTTGGACATTTTATGATCAGCCCTCTTTCATTTCGTTCCCATTGAAT
>QKGU01000204.1 GCA_003250325.1 Paludibacter sp. | reverse complement strand
CGTTTTTCATTAAGTGATTCGGGAGAGCTTTGGGCAAATATAACTGCTGTTAAAAATAAAAAAGAAAGAATCGTGTAAGAACGAAATGTCATTTTTTTCATTTGGGCGAAATTTTTTCTATTATGCATTGATTATTATTTTAAACGGAGTAGGTATTCTCACAATAGTTCCTTTCTCAGAGATTGAAACAGATTGGAGGATAGGTAATAGTACTTTTTCTCCTTTTTGCTCTGTCAATACAAAAACTTCGTAGTCGCCAATGTTTAGACCTTGAAACATAAATACTCCATCGTATCCCGTTCTGACTTCATCGAAATGATACGAGGCATCTTTTTTACGAATATATACCCGGATATCATTTGCGGGAACTAGTCCGCCAATATTAGCTTTGTCATAATACTGTACTAATACTGTACCTTTAATGTACGATGTTTCTGTAGCTTTACCTTCATGTACATAAATATTATTTACATTTTTTGTTTCACCGTAAGCAACCGACACAGAGTCGATCACCGCAATTTTTTGCGAATTTGTCATTGTACTGTAGGCGTATATTTTGTACATTCCTTTGGTTAAATAGCGGAAACGATAAAACCCATCATATCCGGTTTCCATTTTATCTCCATAAATAGGTTCGTCGCCATACATAATATATACATCTTCTTTAGCTGCAGGGAAAGTGTCTGCTTCTAAAGTTGTAGTAATTCTGTCTATAAATATCGTGTCTTTGCTTACAGAGTAACTGTCGAAAAGATATTTCCCTTCTTTGTTTGTGAAAATGGTGTCCCCTGATATAGATGCTATTGTATCGTTTGTAATAGTATCTTTAATAATTTCAGGGAATGTGTCATCAGGATGTAAAACTTTAAATACATATCCTTGTACAGTTGCAATGCCACCTTCACCTTCTTCGGATATACAAGAGAATAATAAGAATGAAATGAGTAAAAGACAAATTGATTTTAAGTTTTTCATTATAATTAGATATAAAGAATGATATTTTTTTATATTCAATCAATAAGAATATTTCAGTTGTATTAAAAAAACGTTACAAATTTAATTAAAATAGTAATGATATATACTATCTTTTCTGTGTAATGGATTAAAATATCAGTAGATGTACATGGATTTTAAATAATTTGGCAATGATTTTTACTATTTTTTTATGGTTATAATGTTTTTGTCTTTTCAACTATATAGAATCTTTTTTTAGACTGTCATTCTGTCACGAAAAAATCTCATGGCATTTTTTTTGATTAGGACGATGACCGTGAAAATATTGATAAACCATTTAACATAGAACTAAAAATGTCAAAAGGAAACATTGGGGTAACAAGCGCGAATATTTTCCCCGTTATTAAAAAATTCTTGTATAGCGATCACGAAATATTTCTTCGCGAATTAGTGTCGAATGCGGTGGATGCCACTCAAAAGTTGAAAACACTGGCATCTGTTGGTGAATATAAAGGCGAGTTGGGAGAGGTGAAAGTAAGAGTTTCGGTTGACAAAAAGAAAGGAACGCTGACAATTTCCGACCGTGGTATTGGTATGACAGCCGAAGAGATTGATAAATACATCAATCAAATCGCATTTTCGGGTGCAGAAGAGTTCCTCGAAAAATACAAAAACGATGCTCAGGCCATTATAGGCCATTTTGGTTTAGGTTTCTATTCTTCATTCATGGTTTCGAAAAAAGTGGAGATTTTTACTCAATCGCACAAAGAAGGAACTACCGCACAACACTGGTCGTGTAAAGGAGATCCTGAATACACATTGGAAGATACCATTAAATCGGATCGCGGGACGGATATCGTTTTGCACATCGACGACGAAAACAATGATTTTCTGGAAGAATCGAAAATTCAGGAACTGTTGAGCAAGTATTGCAAATTTTTACCTGTTGAAATCGTTTTCGGAAAGAAAAAAGAGTGGAAAGATGGTAAGGATGTGGAAACAGACGAGGATAATGTAATCAACAACACAAACCCGGCATGGACACGCAAACCTGCCGATTTGAAAGAAGAAGATTACTCGGCATTCTATCGCGAATTAAATCCGATGAGCGAAGATCCGTTGTTTCATATCCATCTGAATGTAGATTATCCATTCAACCTGACCGGTATTCTTTACTTCCCTAAAATCAAAAACAATATCGATATGCAACGCAACAAAATTCAGTTGTATTGCAACCAGGTATATGTTACCGATCACGTCGAGAATATCGTACCTGAATATTTGACGTTGTTACACGGTGTGATTGACTCACCGGACATTCCTCTGAATGTGTCGCGTAGTTATTTACAGAGTGATGCCAATGTGAAGAAAATTTCGAGCCACATTACAAAAAAAGTAGCTGACCGTTTGGCTGAAATCTTTAAAGCGGATCGTCCGCAATTCGAAGAAAAATGGGACAACCTGAAAATCTTCATTCAGTACGGAATGTTGAGTGACGAAAAATTCTACGAAAGAGGTGAAAAATTTGCTCTTCTGAAAAATGTAGATGGAAAATACTTCACTTTCGACGAATATAAAACATTGGTAGGCGAGAACCAAAAAGATAAAAATGGCGATGTTATTTATTTATACGCCAACAATTCTGACGAACAATACAGCTATATTCAACACGCTAAAGACAAAGGTTACGATGTTCTTATCATGGACGGGCAGTTGGATGTACACGTGGTGAGTCAGTTGGAACAGAAATTCGAAAAAACACGCTTTGTTCGTGTTGACAGTGATGTGATCGATAAAATTATTCAGAAAGATGATGTTGCGAAAGTAAGTTTGTCCGAAAATCAGCGCGATGCATTGGTTTCTGTTTTCGAGTCGCAACTTCCTTCGATGGAAAAAGCAAACTTCATTGTTACTTTCGAGCAACTTTCGGCAACGGCTAATCCGGTGTTTATCACTCAGAATGAGTTTATGCGACGTATGAAAGATATGTCGGCATTGCAAGGCGGAATGATGAGTTTCTATGGTGAAATGCCAGATAGCTTCAATTTGGTTGTTAATACTGCGCATCCGGTGATTGAAAAACTGTTGACTGATGAAGAAACAGCTTGCGGAAATGAAGTTTCTCCGATTGCTACCGAACTTAGCGCAGTGAAAGAAAAACAGGAAAAACTGAAAGAAAGCCACAAAGGCAAGAAAGATGAGGAAATTCCTGTTGCGGAAAAAGATGAATTGAGCGAACTCTCTAAACAAATGGATGAATTGGAAAGCAAGAAGAAAACCGTTTACAAAGCGTTTGCTGCTGAAAACAAACAAGTTCGTCAATTGATTGACTTGGCACTTTTGGCAAATAATATGCTTAAAGGTGAAGCTTTGGCTAACTTTGTAAAGAGAAGTGTGGAACTACTTTAATCTACAATTAAATAAATAAAATAACGAGGCTGTTTTTAATTAAGCAGCCTCGTTTTGTTTTCATGAGTTATTTGTTCAATATTTTGAAATACAGTTGTAAAACTCAAGGTTTTTTCGACCATATTTTGTCAGCAGAGTTCAGGTATTCAGGCAATGCTGCCGAACCATACCAGTGATACATCTCAGTTTCGAATATCTTTTCGTTTATCGTCGGGTCACCTTTGAGTAATTGCTGAACCTCTTCAAAATCAGGAACGTCGAAAATAAAAATACCACGATAGTTGTTCGTGTTTTTATCCAAAGGTCCTGCCACCACCAGTTTCTTTTGCTCAACCATTTTGTTGATATTAAAAAAATGTCCTTTGAAGAGACTGTCCCTTACATTCTTATCCGTAATATTTGCAGTTCCTGTTTTCAATATAACCAGCACATACGTTTTCATTCCGAGCTCGTCGGCATTTAGTTTCTTTGCTAATTGATTATCGAAATTCGGATTTTGTGCAAAAGCAGATGCAGACAAAATAGCTAAAGCGAAATAAAGTATTTTCTTCATAAGTTTGATCAGATTTATTTGTCTAATATCAAGATAATATTGTTAATGTGTGATTATGGATTGTTAAATTGTTTGAGGGCGGATTTTAAATATAAAAACAAATAATTAAAATGAATAGTTTGCATCAATCTAAAATGTTGTTTCTCCAATGTATTTCAGAATTTTACACTTTATAATCAAACTTCATTTTAATGAAGTATAAAGTTGTATTAATTGCAATAAAATGCTTTTATTAATTTGTGTTTTTATTTGCAAAGTAAAATCTTTATTATGAAGTCGTCTTGACTTTTAGAGGAGTGAACAATATTTAAAAGAAGGGAACGTTTTGTATGCGACAAAACAACAATCCAATTCCCTTCTAAGATGTACCAAGTACTTGACAAAGATACAATAAGAATTGAAATACTACCCTAT
>QKGU01000302.1 GCA_003250325.1 Paludibacter sp. | reverse complement strand
TATACATGGAGCTTTAAAAGAAACATGGACTGAAGGCAAGAAGAAGCACAAACACAAACGAACATCAAAAATAGACACAATCGTCACACATAAATACTGGGGCTATCCTATTTTTCTGTTGTTTTTGTACATCATGTTTCAAGGCACATTCACGCTGGGGCAATACCCGATGGATTTGATAGATGCTGGCGTTGCGTGGCTGGGAAATTTTGTACAAAATTCGATGAGTGAAGGATCTCTGCGCGATTTATTAGTTCATGGAATTATTGGAGGTGTGGGAGGTGTAATCGTATTTTTACCCAATATTCTTTTATTGTATTTCTTTATCTCATTAATGGAAGACACCGGATATATGGCACGTGCGGCATTTATCATGGACAAAGTAATGCATAAAATGGGACTTCACGGAAAGTCGTTTATTCCTCTTATTATGGGTTTTGGCTGCAATGTCCCTGCTATTCTGGCCACTCGTACCATCGAAAACAGAAACAGCAGAATGATCACCATATTGATGATCAACCCACTAATGTCATGCAGCGCGCGGTTACCTGTTTATCTTTTGCTCGCAGGAGCATTTTTCCCCAATCATGCCGGACTTGTTTTGTTCGGAATTTATATGAGCGGAATAATACTGGCCATTATTCTATCGAAACTATTTAAACGTTTTCTGTTTAAAAAAGACGAAACACCCTTTGTAATGGAATTGCCACCTTATCGTGTTCCAACGTTAAAATCGATGGTAAACCACACCTGGGAAAAAGGAGAACAGTATCTAAAGAAAATGGGTACGATTATTCTTCTCGGGTCAATTATTGTTTGGTTTTTAGGATACTACCCACGTCCGGAACATACCGGACAACTAACTGCTCAGGAACAAATGGAGCAGCAAGAAAATTCTTATATTGGGCAGATAGGACATTTTATTCAACCTGTTATTGCTCCACTCGGATTTGATTGGAAAATCGGGGTTTCACTGCTTTCCGGTGTAGCAGCTAAAGAAATAGTGGTTAGTACCTTGAGCGTACTTTACACAGGAGATCCCGATGGCGATGTCAATTCATTGTCCGACCGACTCAAAACAGAAGTAAATCCGGATGGCAATCCATCATTTACACCCGTTATAGCACTGGGATTAATGCTGTTTGTTCTGATTTATTTCCCTTGTCTGGCCACTATTGTGGCTATCAAAAACGAAACACGCAGTTGGGGCTGGGCGATGTTTGCTGCAGGATATAGCCTGATTCTCGCCTGGCTGGTGGCATTTGCCGTATTTCAATTGTTTGGTTAACGGCAAAAACTATTTTTCAAGGTAATCGTTTAATAGAATACACAAAAGGGGAATTAGTAAAAATGCAGGATATTATCGTTTTGATTATTGGCTTCGTTGTTTTCGGCTATGTTGGTTGGAAAATATTCAAGCTCGTCACCCGCAAGCCCGGCATACTGGACAAATGTGGAGGTTGCTTTGAAAGAAAGGATTGATTGCAATTCAAAATAAAGACGATTCTTATTTTTATTTTACCTCCTCATAAAGTCCTTCACAGGCATCTTCCAGTAAATCAATCACACGTTCGAAACCCTGATCGCCACCATAATACGGATCGGGCACGGAGTAAGCATTTATTTCTTTGCAAAAATCAGTCATTCTGCGAATCTTTTCCACATCTTCGCTCGTTGAAGCAAGTCTCTTCAACCCTTCGATATTTTCTTCGTCCATACCTATAATCAAATCAAACTTTTCGAAATCCGATTTTTTCACCGGGCGCGAACGATGAACCAGATTATATCCTCTTTTCGACGCGTGAAATCTCATTCTGCTATCCGCCAACTCGCCTTCATGATAGTTCAAAAGTCCTGCAGAATCAATTTCGAATCTTTCATTCGCATTTTCACGTTGCAGGATCTTTCTAAAAACTCCTTCGGCCATAGGCGACCCAGGCAAACAAAAAGTATTGATTTTTTATCCATAATAAAAAAAGACTCCAATTTAAACTTACGTTAGAATTGGAGCCTGAACAAATTATAAAAATATTAAATTGACAACATTTGCAAAACCCCGACTAAATTTTCATTTACCGGTTTATCATCTTTAATTAGGCACATGTACAATCACATCATTCACAATACCAATCATAATGCTGCGTTGCTCATCCATTAAAGCATCTACTGCCGCAACTCCCATTCTACTTGCCAAAATTCTGTCGTAAGCAGTTGGAGAACCACCACGCTGAATATGTCCCAGTATAGTTACACGAACATCATAATCAGGATGCTCTTTTCTTACACGTTCTGCTAAGCCATTGGCTCCACCGGTAATTTCGCTTTCAGCAACAATAACGATACTACTATTTTTCGATTTACGGAAGCCATTTTTTATTAGATCCTCCAATTGATCGACTTTGGTTTCGCGTTCAGGAATAATCGCCGCTTCTGCACCTGAAGCTAATGCACTATTCAGCGCTAAGAATCCGGCATCACGTCCCATTACTTCGATAAAAAACAAACGTTCGTGCGACGACGCAGTATCA
>QKGU01000309.1 GCA_003250325.1 Paludibacter sp. | reverse complement strand
AGTAAGCCGTACTTCTCCAGCCTGCTGCGTGAGGGTTCAAAAACTTCGTCGTCACTTCCGGTAACGCGATAACCTTTTTTATGAAGGGCGATGGCCAGGTTGTGCATAGCACTTCCGCCGATTGCTATAAAATGAATATGCATGGATCTGTCAAAAGATATCTTGTTTCTGCGGTGAAATTAGGAAAAGAAATCAGCATATAAAACGAAAGGAGCGGCGAAATCTGACTGTTTGAGAGGAACGGTTATTTTCAGTTTGAAAAATATTGACTTACTTGCCGGTGGAAAGGTGAAAAATTAATTCCCTGCGATACAGGCGTATTTAGTGTGCATATTTCAGCAATTACGGTTCGTGGAATGAGTGAAGTAGTCAGATTTGAGCGGATTAAAACATTTGTTCTTAGGCAAATAGATTTTTTTTATCCACTATTTTGTCCTTTTATGGACCTGCAAACATTCAGGTATTTGGCTTTAGGTGGTTCAAATATGTTACTTGACATTTTTTTTTATTTCATTTCTTACAATTTTATTCTCGATAAAGAAATTGTTTACGTGCCTGTTTTTGGAGCAATCAGTCCGCATATCGGAGCGTTCATCCTGGCCTTCAGTATTACTTTTCCCATTGGTTTTATGTTGATGAAGTCAATGGTATTTACTGAGTCTGTTTTGAAAGGGAGAATTCAATTGTTTCGGTATTTTTCAGTCGCAATGCTCAATATCTTTTTGAATTATGCGCTTTTGAAACTATTTGTTGAGCAATTTGGATTTTATCCCACGCCTTCAAAAATTCTGACCACTGCTGTCATCGTTATTTCTACCTATATTTTGCAGCGTTCTTTTACTTTTAAGTCATAGCATCACAGATACGGGAATAGCTCTTGCTTTTTATCTGAAAGGCAGATGCCGAACTAGATCAATCCAAGTCTTCTGGCATGCTGAACGGCTTCAGCAGTGTTGCTCACTTCCAGTTTCTCCAGAATTCGCTGACGATGTGTATTGACGGTGTTTACCGAAATAAATAGTTGGTCGGCAATTTGTTTGCTGATAAGACCCTTGGCTAAGAGCTGGAGAACTTCCTGTTCTCGCATACTCAGACTCGAGTATAGAGCAAGGTTCGGCAAATGATATAGTTCGCCGGTTTTTGAATTCACTAACCGATATCTGCATACGCTTTCAACATCCTGATCCGGTGAAATATCAAGAGTGCTGAGCGATAGCCAGAAATTATCGTCAGGGTCAATTTCGAGCACTTTATGTTGTTCGATTACTCTGACATAGGAGCCGTCTTTCCCTTTCGTACGATAATCCATGACCATTTTATAATGTTCCATGTTGGCCCGATCCTTCTTTTTCACTTTCATGATTAGTTCGAAGAATCCGAATGCTGCTTTGTTTAGCCGGTGGTAATCGTCTGGGTGCATCAGGCTGTCAATGTATTCATGTCCCGGCTTTACAGCTTCTTCCAAATTCCAGCCAAGTAAATCTTCAAATGTGGAAGAAATATAGACATGCTGCATTTTGGACATATCATAAATGGAAATAGCGCTGTTGTGTACTTTCCTGATGGATTCAAGAAAGGTAATATGATCGTCAAGGATAGAATAATCAAGCTTTTGGGGATCAAACTGTTGTTTGTGCCAGGGCGATTCCAATGGTTTTTTGCTCATAATACTGATTTTTCAGTATTGCCAAAAATAGGGCATTCGCTGAACTTTGCAAACATAAATCACATGTAAACAATTAAATAATGAATCAGAAAATTGCCTTTTTATTTATTTTTTTAATCTGTTCTGTTTTCGGTTGGTCGCAAAATGGAACCCAGGTAATACGAGGTAGAGTAGTGGATGCTGTCAGTCAGTTACCCTTGCCTGGAGCAACTGTTGTTATAAAAGATGCTGAACCGCAACTGGGAACAATTACAGATGAAGGGGGAAAGTTTCGGCTTTGGAATATTAAGCCCGGTCGTTACGATGTTGTCGTTAGTTTTATCGGATATCAGACATCTATTTTTAGGGAGGTGTTGGTTGGTTCGGGAAAGGAAGTTGTGCTGAACGCAGCGTTGGAAGAACAAATCAGAGAATTGAACGAAGTGAAAGCAATAGCCAAAACTTCAAAGGAAGAACCCATTAACTTGATGGCAACCATCAATGCGAGGCAACTAAGCGTGGAAGAAGCTAACCGTTATGCCGGTGGATTTGACGACCCGGCAAGATTGGCCGGTTCTTTTGCGGGCGTCGCTTCTGAAATTGGAAATAATGGAATTGTGATCCGTGGAAATTCACCTAGAAATTTGCTGTGGAGAATGGAGGGAATTGAGATTTCGAATCCGACGCATTTTGCTAACGTGATTGCATTTGGTGCAGGTGGGATCACAGCCTTGTCGAGTCAGATGCTGGCCAATTCAGACTTTTACACCGGTGCGTTTCCTGCTGAATACGGAAATGCTTTGTCTGGCGTTTTTGATGTACGGTTGAGGACTGGCAATAATGAAAAGAATGAAAATACGATTCAAGCCGGAATCATTGGAATCGATATTTCTTCGGAAGGACCATTTAAGAAAGGCAAAAATTCTTCCTATTTGTTTAACTACCGTTATTCAACTTATTCATTGCTGGGCCCGTTGATTCCGGAAGAAGCAGGTAAAATTGGGTATCAGGATTTATCGTTCAAGTTGAATTTTCCGACGAAGAATGCAGGCAATTTCTCGCTCTGGGGAATCGGTGCGATAGACATGCAAAAACGCGATCCGTTTGAAGATCCGGCGGATTGGGAATTCGAGGTTGATAAACAAGGCTACAAACTAAATCTGACAACAGGAGCAATTGGATTTACCCATAAATTAATCATTTCGGCGAATTCATATTTACACTCAACGGTTGCCGCATCCGGTAACGTGATCAGTACAAAGTATGATGAACTGGATAACGGACTCATGCTCTTACCGAAAGAACGGGTCAACAACAAAACATGGAAATATACCTTTAGTAGTACGTTTAACCATCGATTCGGAATGAATCACAGTAACCGGAGCGGGATTATTTTGAATCAGCATTACTATAATGTTTTAAACGAAGAAGCTCCTTCTCTTGGAGACAACCTTTTTGCTTTTGCAAATGAAAAGGGAAATGCATTTTCAATGCAGGCGTTCACGGAGTCGCTGATTAAAATGAGTGATCGCTTCAGTTTAAATGCCGGTTTGCATTTGCACCATTTTAGCTTAAATGGAGAAAACACAATTGAGCCCCGGTGTGGATTGAAATGGTATGTTTCACCAAAGCATACTTTTGGCATGGCTTACGGGCTGAACAGTAGAATTGAGATGATTGGTTTTTATTTGGCGCGCCAGGAAACGGAACCGGTAGTGAATCAACCAAATAAAAAAATGAAGATGACAAAGGCTCATCACTTTGGCCTGTCCTACGAAATAAAACTAAATGAGGATGCGCGTTTTAAAGTTGAACCGTATTTCCAATATTTATATGATGTACCCGTGGTTGCTGACAGTTATTTTTCGCTGCAAAATCTGGAACAGGATTGGTTTTTTAACGAAACACTTGTGAATGAAGGTACCGGTACAAATCTTGGGATTGATTTCACATTGGAAAGATTTTTGAAAAAAGGATTCTACTACCTGATAACAGCATCAGTATTTGATTCGAAATACAAAGGAGGCGATGGTATCGAGCGAAACAGTCTTTATAATAAAAACTACATCGTAAATCTTTTAGCGGGAAAAGAATGGATTGTCGGCCAAAGAAAGGCGAACCTATTTGGCGCAAATATCCGATACAGCATGATGGGAGGTGACCGATTTACTGCTTTGTTGAGGCAGGAGTCAATTGACACAGGAGAACTTACTTATGACTACAGTCGTGCATACGAAGAGCAGGAGGATCCTGCCAATGTTTTGTCGCTTAGTTTTTCATACAGGCGCAATAAAACCAGTCATGCCAGTGTTTGGTCACTCCATTTACTAAATGTATTGGGATTTGGTGAATATTGCGGATACGAATTCAACCTAAAAACAGGACAGCCGGAAATGCAATTCGATCGCATCATGGTGCCAAACTTGAGTTATAAGCTTGAATTCTAATTTCTTATTTGTAGTATTTGTTCATAAAAAGGACATTGTCAGGTATTCGGAAATATCCTTTTTGAAGCCTCTTATTTATACTGTTTAAAAATAAGCATGAAAATTCATATATATAGATTGTTTGATATGTAAATATTTGAAAATCAAACCCTGACTTTTGTTATTAAGTGGGTAAAAACTTTGATATTTGTGGAGTTGTGTACGCAAAAAGCCTTAATTTTGCCCCCTGATTTTTTAACAGTTACATTATGGCAGAAAAATATAACAA
>QKGU01000251.1 GCA_003250325.1 Paludibacter sp. | reverse complement strand
ATGAATTTAAACACCTGATTATTGACATTTAAGAGATAAATTCCTTTTCCTAAAGAAGATACATTGATGTTTTCTCCTTCAGAGATTCCTTACAATTTTCTTAATCCCTTAATTTGCGACTTATCTTTTACTGGAAAAATACTTATGGCATATCCACCTCCTTCAACAGCAATTTGCCTTAATTTTGATTTACTGGTTACTACTACTTTTCGAATGGAATATGCCTGAGAATTTATTTTGTAATTTGCATCTTTTGCATCTGCGTATATTGTTGCAATATATTGTTTATCCGGAGTTAAAAAACCGAAGGATACATTCGATGTAAACTTCTCAATACCCGTTGTGTTTCCAACGAACCAGTTCTCGGATCCCTTGGCTTTACGAGCAACGGTTATATATTCACCGGGATGGGCTTCGAGATAAATGCTTTTATCCCAATCAATAGCTACATCTTTTATAAATTGAAACGCATCTAGGTGTTTTTCGTAATTTTCGGGCAAGTCAGCGGCCATTTGCAACGGACTCGACATAGTTACATAAAGTGAGAGTTGGTTGGCTATAGTAGTCTGAACTTTCGATTTATTATTTGGATTCACCTTGTTGACATCAAGTTCAAATATACCAGGTGTGTAATCCATAGGACCACCGATTAAACGTGTAAATGGTAGAATCGTAGTGTGATTCGGATTTATTGTAGCAAAAGCATGATATTCCGTGCCTCGTGCCGATTCGTTTGCAATTAAATTTGGCCATGTACGGCAGATGCCGGTAGGGCGAACTGCTTCATGTGCATTGACCATGATTTTATATTCGGAAGCTTTTTCAAGTACATGTTGATAATGATTTACTATCCATTGACTGTAATGATTTTCGCCACGTGGTAAAATGGGTCCCACATATCCAGTCTTAACCGATGGATAGCCGTGTTCATTCATAAACTGGAATGCTTTATCAAGATGTCGTTCGTAATTGCGTGTCGAGCCCGAAGTTTCATGATGCATAATCATGAAAACGCCTTTCGATTCTGCATAATCACGTATTTTAATCAGGTCAAAATCCGGATAGGGAGTTACGAAATCGAACACATAATCTTTCGAGTTACCAAACCAATCTTCCCAGCCTTCGTTCCAACCTTCTACCAACACACCATCAAACCCATGCTTAGCAGCAAAATCGATATAGCGTTTCACATTTTCGGTAGTTGCACCATGGCGCCCATGTGGCTTGGCTTTCGTATAATCAGTAACTCCCAAATGAATGCTCGGAAAATCCCAAGTATATGACCAATCGCTTTTACCGGCAATCATTTCCCACCAGACACCAACATATTTTGCTGGTTTTATCCACGATGTATCTTCAATTTTACAAGGCTCATTTAAGTTCAAGGTCATACGCGATGCCAATATGTCGCGCGCATCATCACTTGCAATTATTGTTCGCCAAGGCGATGTAGCAGGACATTGCAAATGACCTTTTACTCCCATAGCATCGGGGGTTAACCACGACTCGAACACCATTTCATCTTCGTTGTAGTTCAAATGCATACATGCATAATTTATCAAAGCAGCTTCGTGCAAGTTAATATAAATTCCTTCATCAGTTTTCATCTGCAGTGAAGTTTGTACTCCAGAAGTAGAGAATGATGTTTGAGCCAGATTTCCAGTAATTGAATTTTCCATCTTTTTTCTTATCTCAGAAAGACGAGATTTGGTATAATCATATTCCTGCGTGTCGTAATCGCCCGGTATCCACCACGCTGTATGATCAGCTGTCATAGCAAATTGCGTGAGTTCTTCTTTGATCTTGAAGTACCTTAAATTTTTTTGCGAGGGAAACTCATATCTAAATGCTAATCCATCATTAAACAATCTGAACCGAATCACCATTTCACGATCAGATCCCGATTGTTTTAAGTGCACCATTAGTTCATTATAATGATTACGAATGCTCGCTTCTTCGCCCCAAACTGGTTTCCAAGTTTCGTTGAAAGTGGCTATTTCTGTTTTTATTACAGTAAAATTATGATACATTGAGTTTTGTGAATCTCTCTGCTTTTTTTTGCTCAACTCTTTCCCAAACTCTACTTTTTCATTCTCTCCCAACAATTCCAACCCCAGTTTGCTTGGTTTTATTATGGCATTACCTTTATACGAAAGTTCATAAACAGGAAAACCATTATCTTTGATTGAAAACTTCATTTTAAAGTTTGCATCAGGAGACGTTAAGTCGTTGGAAAATACCGATCCTGTGAATAAAATACACAAAATAAAAAACACCTTAATTCTTCTCATATCTATTCTTATCTTTAATAATTTCTTTTTGTAATTTTTGGTTACACACATTGTACTTTTTTACTAAGTCAATCTGCATGAATATTGACTTTAAATGTCTCTGAATTATCTCCATTGGCAATCCTGACCATATAAACCCCATTATTGGTCCCATTTTTCAAATCAATTTGATTTGAGTTATCAACTAATTTTGAACTATAAATAAGCTTTCCATTCGTATTGTATATACTAAAAAATGGATTCCTCGGACTGCAAATATCAATATTTATATAGTCTTTGATCAATGTTGGATATAGTTTTATTCCCGATTGCAATACCTTCTGAATACTGGTTGTATTATCATTGGAGATTCTAAATATTCTACAACCGTGAGGTTCAATACTTTCTTCAAGTTTTGTTACATCCGCTAAATCAGTTTTGGACCACAACTCGCGTACGTTTGCTTTATTAATGCCTAGTTCATTATATAAATTAAAAGATCGAACTGTAGCATAATTGTTTCTATTAAACAATCCTACAATCCAGTCGCCATTTTCTGTTTGGCCTTTCCATATCTGGCTTTTTTCGTCTAAAGGATTGTTTGAGAGTGGCTGCCCTATAAATTTTTCCTTGTTTAAATCAAGCAGTTCATTGTTTGTATAATATCGCAGGTTATCGCCAATAGTAGAATATTGGTCAGCTACTGCAATTGGTCCACCGGCCATTATTTGTAACGAAATAGCCGTTTTCTTTTCAGCATAATTCGCAAATGTGTTCAATCGTGTAAAATCTCCATCAAGTATCATTTTATCAGAAACTCTCGACCAATATACAAAGCCATCAAACATGTTGTGATATTTCGACCAAATGCTATGCGATTGACCTCTATTTATTTCACTTAAACGAAACCATCCACCATCACAAACATCTTCGTTTATGCGAATCAGAGAATTAGGAGCAGCTATTATTTCATTTTCTGCGTTGTTATATAAGTGTGGCATGACCAGACTTAAAATGATGTTATTCGCATCGCAGGCCTCTTTCATCCATCTCAGAGCTGTACGGTAATGCTCTTTCGGTCTGTTTATTTCATTACTTAGCTCAGGTAATTTATCCTTTCCATCTTCGAACCATGATAGAAAATCGACACGTAAATAAGTAACCCCCATATCGGCATAATACTGTATATAGCCTTTTACATATTCTTCAGCTCCTGGCCTATCCACTTGAACCCATGTGAACCAAGTCGTTTTTTCTTTTTCATTGATCAGACTGCCTACTGTAAGGTCTGTGCGCCCTTTTATTCTGCAATTAGCAGCTTTTTTGTTGATCCATAGAGGATTATTATACATTCCCAGTGACATTCCTTTTGAATTAAGATATGTGGCCCACCAAGCATAATCGTTGCTCCAATTTATACTGCCAGAGGCTCCCTGCCCACTTGCATGTTTTGTACGATATCCATTTTCGTTAAATGAATAGTCATCGCCCCAACCGTCTATACAGACCATATTATAGCCAAAAGGCTTTAAATTTTTCTCAACCCAATCAATATTCTTCTTCCATTCAGATTCCGGGATTGCTCCACCAAACATTCCATTTGCACTAGCTTTGTAACAATATTCGTATGCCGACCAGTATAAAGGTGCAACAGGACGCGTAGTTGCAAATCCGATTTGACTGAATAATATAAATAGAACAAAGAATACCTTTAACACCATTATCAGAATTAATTAACTAAGTTTTCAATAAATACTACCAGCGAATACATATTTGTAAGTCGCTGGTTGTACTTTTAATAATGGTTATTTTTTAATAAACTTAAAAATATTTTTATCAGCTTCGATAAAGAACACTCCGGAATTCAGACGAGAAGCATCAATTTGTCCGTTTTTCGATTCTCCGATTTGAACTATTAGACCACTTGCAGTAAAAATCCGATAATTAAAATCGCCTTTACTTGTAAAACGGAGTATATCGCTAACCAAGTTGTTCTTCAGAGCAATTTTACTCGTATTGAAATTTGGCGACAAAGTTGTTGTTTGCTTTTCAATAGTAATGCTTAGGGTTTGCAGATTAATATCAATATCATAATTACC
>QKGU01000273.1 GCA_003250325.1 Paludibacter sp. | reverse complement strand
ACTTCTGTGAAAATCATACTTTATAAATTAGTGGTATAATCTATAAAGATACTGATTTTCATGGAGTTAACCAAATTTTAAAACAAGATAATTAATTGATTTTCAATAATTTAACTATAAATATAACACACTATTGAAATTAAATATCATCTTAAAAAATCAACTAGTAATTGTTTAAATTAATTGATCAATAAGACCTAAATATTTATACACTTTTCATACTTTTCTATTATCTTTCGCAAATAATCTTATTTATCGAAGCAATATGGAAAGAATAAGCACACAGGAAGTACTGGATTGGTCGAAAGAGTTTCTTTTTAAGTCGGAAAGTGAAATTACCGAAGCTGAAAAAAAAGAGCAAAAAAAATACGCCATCCTGATTCAAAACCCAAACGACAAAACACTTCTCTCCAAACTTTTAGACGAATCTTCGCAAATTCACGACCGGAAAAAGCTGGCCCGGCGAATGAAATTGCTTATCGAACGATACGGCGTTCCCGAGTTTTTCAGCAAATCGGACAATTTAATGCTTAAACTGTTTACCGGATTCGGATACATGTTCGATTATATTTCCGTTCCGCTTTTCAAAAGACGACTTCGTTCGGACACTTCGAAAGTAATTATAAATGAAGAAGCTTCGTTGCTAAACAAGCATTTGAATGATCGCAAAAAGCAACATATCGGACAAAACGTAAACTTGCTCGGCGAAGTAGTGCTCGGTGATGGCGAGGCCAACAAAAGATATTATCATTATCTCGAAGCACTGAAAGATCCGCACATCAATTATATTTCGATAAAAATATCAGGAATTTATGCGCAAATAAATCCACTCAATTACGACCAAAACAAAATTGACCTTTGCGAACGCCTCACACGCATTTACCAACAATCCATCGACTTTCCTTACGTTGACGAAAACGGTGTGGCTTCTTCAAAATTTGTCAATTTGGACATGGAAGAATACAAAGACACCGAACTGACATTGGATGTTTTCAAGACCGTTCTGAGCTTACCTCAATTTAAAAATTACAAGGCCGGAATCGTTGTTCAGGCTTATTTGCCAGATGCATGGCATTTCCAAACCGAATTGCTCGATTTTGCCAAAGCCCGCGTTGCCGAAGGAGGCGCTCCACTCAAAATGCGCTTGGTGAAAGGTGCTAACCTGCAAATGGAATCTATTATTTCGTCGCTGAAAGGTTGGGAAAACCCCGTGCTGCACACTAAAGTTGAAGTCGATGCGAACTACCTGCACATTTTGGATCGGGCACTGGAGCCTGAAAACGCAAAAGCGATGCATATCGGTGTGGCTTCGCACAATTTTTTCAGCATCGGGTATGCTTATCTGCTTAGCAAGAAAAATGCTGTGGAAGATCAGGTTACTTTCGAAATGCTCGAAGGTATGGCGAACTATTTGCCACGCGTGATGCGAAATCTGGGCAAACAGGTGATTCTTTATACGCCCGTAGTGAAAAACGAGCATTTCCTTAATGCTGTTTCTTATCTGGTGCGTCGGTTGGACGAAAACACTGGCAAAGATAATTTCCTGAGTTATTCATTCGGATTGAAATATGACAGCAAGGAATGGAAGTTCTTGCAACAACAATTTCTGGAAGCTTATGAGTTAAAGGACACAATTGACCCGACACCATTCCGAAAACAAAACCGCAACATTGCAACTGAAGCAACCAAATTCGATCCCGAATTATTTAAGAATGAACCCGACACCTTTTTCGATACAAAAGAAAATCGTGAATGGGCAAATTCTATCCGCGACAAATGGATGAAGACCAAAGATTCGAAACCGTATCAAATTCCGGTTCAGATAGCCGACAAAGAAGTAATCACCGATAAGAAAACGAAATACTTTGACAAAAGTCAGAACGAAGAAGTGGTTGTATGTGAAGCAAGCTTATCAAACTTGGAAATGGTGCAGGAAATTATCGCTAAAGCAGAAAAAGACGATTCCGGCTGGAGAAAAACTTCGTTGGCAGACCGAAATCTTATTCTGCACAAAGTAGCCGAGAATATCAGCAACAATCGTGGAAACCTGATTGGCTGCATGTCGGCCATTACCGAAAAAACTTTCCTCGAAGGCGATGTGGAAGTTTCTGAGGCCATCGATTTTTGTCGCTTCTATCCCATAACCATGAAAGCTTTCGAAAATCTCGAAACCATTACCGTAACTCCCAAAGGAATAATACTCGTTATTCCGCCGTGGAATTTTCCGCTGGCCATTCCTGTTGGTGGCGTTGCCGCTGCACTTTCGGGAGGAAATACCGTGATTTTAAAGCCGGCAACCGTTGCTTTTCCGGTGGCTTGGGAATTTGCTAAATGTTTTTGGGATGCAGGAGTTCCAAAGGATGCTTTGCAGGTAGTTTGCACCGATGGACGCGAACCGTTGAATTATCTCACCGCGCATTCGGCTATCAAGCACATTATTCTGACAGGCGGAACGGATACCGCTTTCCGCTTGCTCGAAAACAATCCGACTTGTCCGCTATCGGCCGAAACCGGTGGTAAAAATGCAATTATTCTCACTTCTTCCGGCGATCGCGATCATGCCATTCAAAACATTGTTACTTCAGCATTCAGCAATGCCGGGCAAAAATGCTCCGCTTGTTCGCTGCTTTTGCTCGAAAAAGAAGTGTACAACGATCCTGAATTCAAAACGAAACTAAAAGATGCAGTAACAAGCATGCATACCGGAAGCGCGTGGAACGGTGGCAATATTGTCGGGCCAATGATTACGAACAACAACGAGAAGCTTTTGCACGCGATAAACAATCTTGAACAAGGCGAATGGTGGCTCGTAGCTCCTGAATTTGTCGACGAGAAGAAATACATTTTGAAACCAACCGTAAAATGGGGCGTAAAACCGGATAGCTACACTTTCAAGAACGAATTATTTGCACCATTATTAGCGGTAGTTTGCATCGAAGATTTGGAAGACGGAATTCAAAAGGCCAATTCATCAGAATATGGATTGACATCAGGTCTTCAAAGTCTGGACGAAAGCGAACAATTACGTTGGAAAAACAGTATCGAAGCAGGAAATCTGTATATCAACCGTGGAATTACAGGTGCTATCGTCAATCGACAACCATTCGGAGGCATGAAACGTTCCGCTTTTGGAGGCGGCATTAAGGCCGGTGGCAGAAACTATGTCTCGTGCTTTGTAAATATCGAAGAGAAAGAACAGAGATACTCTACAAATAAAACTGACAGCTTGTTTAGCAAATTTGCAGAACAACTTTCGGCAGATGAGAAAGAGCGATTCCTTACTGCTGTAGAAAGCTATAAACTGAATTGGGAAAATGAATTTTCGAAAGAAGAAGATATTCATAATTTAATGGGTGAAAAGAATACATTCAGATATCTTCCATTGAAAAATATGGCGTTAAGAGTAATGGAAAACGACAGTTTGTGCGACGTATTTATGGTAATTGCAGCAAGCAATATAGCCAAAACGCCACTAACCATAAGCATTTCGTACACCGATTCAAAAATAGCTGCCATACGAAATGTCATCGCTACCAAAGGCTCTGTAACTATTGAAACAGAAGAAGAATTTATAACAAAAATGAACAATTTCGATAGAATAAGAACCTGTACCGATAAACTTTCGGTAGGAATCTACAACAAAGCTGCTGCATTAGGTAAATATATAGCTTATGCTAAGCCACTTGTGGAAGGCAGAATCGAATTACTTCATTATCTGAAAGAACAAAGTATCGCTTTCGAATATCACAGATACGGAAGTATTACAGACATTGAGAATTAATCTCTAAACTCAATAATAAACAAGAGGGTGTGCAAAAAGTAAGAAGAACACAAATTACACAAATTACACAAATTACGCAAATTTCCGCAAATCATAATAGATTGTATTTCTGTAAGATATAAAACAAACTATCAATTGTATTTGTGAAAACTTGCGTAATTTGCGTTCAAAAATATCTTTTTGGACACCTTCTTGTTTTTTTTATGGTAGATTTTGAGTTTACATTATTCAATAAAACAGCAAACATACCGGCGAGCCAACCACTATTCTTTTTCCTGTATCGAAAAGCATTCCCGATTTTTTGTTTCTTGCAAAAATCACAATGTTGTCAGTGGTTTGATTAGCGACAAAAATATATTTTCCATCCGGAGAAATGGCAAAATTCCGTGGACCGTTTCCTTCGGTAGAAACCTGTTGTACGAATTTCAATTTACCTTCCTTTCCTACCGAAAAACAGGTTATGTCGTTTGCAGTTCCACGGTTAGTAGCATACAAAAATCTCTCATCGGACGAGAGGTGAATATCGGCTCCGCGATTTATTATATCTTTCTTCACCGACAAGGTAGTTTCCTGAATCAACGAAAGTTTTCC
>QKGU01000324.1 GCA_003250325.1 Paludibacter sp. | reverse complement strand
GGTAACTTTATTGTTTCCTATGCTGTGGCATTTAGTGCAATTACTGATTCCTTCCAGATGTGCGTGGGCATTGCATAAGTCACCCGGAGAAATCTGGGCGTTCGCGCTGGATAAAAAAAGTATGGTTAATCCTATCAGAAATAACACTTTACGAATTTTCATAGGAGATACTCTTTCAGAACAATCATAGATGTGGGTTATACTTGCGGTAAAAGTATGAAAAATACTTTAAAAAACAGCCTTTTGAAGGTATGGGAAGCAAATATTTTTATGAGTTTACTATTTCCCAGATTTCCTCCGGCTTATTCACCATATATTTGGGGTGAAAAGCTTCCAATTCCAGCTTTGGACGAAATCCCCAGGTTACAGCCACAGCATCAACGCCTGCGTTTATAGTTGTTTGCATATCTACACCAGAATCGCCCACATACAATGTTTCGGTTTTATCTGTTTTGGTAATTTCCAGAATTTGGTTTACAATAGCAGGATCGGGTTTTACAGGTATTCCTTCTCGTTGTCCAAAAACAACATCGAAATTAATATCAGAGAAAAAGCGATTAATCAAACTTTCGGTTCCTGATTGATATTTATTGGAAGCTACTGCCAGCTTACATCCGGCTTCTTGCAGATTTTCCAATAATTCGGGAATACCTTTGTAGGGGGCAGTCAGTTCGGCATTATGCTCGTTGTAATATTCCAGAAAATGCTTTCTCACATCCCAAACATTGTCGGCTGTTTTTTGTCCCTTCGGCAACGCTCTTTCAAATAAGGTATTTATGCCATTGCCAATAAAAAGGCGATAAGCTTCAACTTCGTGGGTAGGGAAACCGCATTTTGTCAACGCATGGTTGGTGCTTGCCGCCAAATCGGCAACCGTGTCCAACAAAGTTCCATCAAGATCAAATATAATCAGAGATTTCATAAAATTCTCTCACATGTTTTTGTAATAAATCTGAGAAACGTTTTAGTGTCTCGTTCCTCGACGACTAAAAGTTTAATACAGACGTCAAAATCTTTTTTCCAGCTCGTCGGCCGTAAAAATTGTCATTATCTTTTTCCCGTCCGGAGTGTAATTATGATTTTCGCAGGCAAAAAGCCGATCAATCAAATCATTCATTTCTTCGTTTGTCAATCGTTGTCCTGATTTCACCGAAGCCGATTCGGCTAAAGTCAGCGCAATAGATTCATGCAATCCCGAAGAAATTTCCTCTGCAGTTGTTTTGGCTTTATCTATCATTTCAAGCAAAAGATTTTCTACACTTGCTGTTCCGGTATACGACGAAACGCCTTTAATGCTGTAAGAATTCGAACCGTTTTTTTCAAAATCGAATCCCAACAGATTCAGATCCGGCAACATTTGCTCAAAAATCAAATCATCATCCGGCGACAAATCCAGGATTTCTGGAAAAAGAACCTGTTGCGATACTGCTTTCTGATTTTCCATTTGAGATAAAAACAAATCAAACAAAATTCGGGTATGTGCCCGTTGCTGATCGATCATCAGTAAGCCTGATTTTATACCGGTAAGGATGTAACGGTTCTTAAACTGAAAATTTTCAGCACGCGCTTCCACCGTTTCAATCTTCTGTTGCTGTTCAACAGTTTCGGTAGTTATTACACTTTGAAATTCCAGTTCATCAACCGGCTCTACTGTTTTCTCCTTTTTCTCAAAATCCCCATACAACTGTTCCCAGTCCAACGTAGGTCGTTTGTAATTGGAAGTAAATGGATTATAATTGGGATTAAAACTCGTTTGAGGCGGACGAACATTTTCAATGTTTACATTTGTTGGAATATCAATCGCACCTTCCTGATCAAAATCAATGGAAGGGACTACGTTGAACTTCCCCAACGATTCTTTCACAGCAGCCGAAAGTATCGACCAAATGGCCTGCTCGTTTTCGAATTTTATTTCGGTTTTTGTAGGATGGATATTAATATCTATCGTTTGTGGATCGACCTCGAAATAAATGAAATAATTCGGGCTTTCGGTAGCCTGAATCATTTGATTGTAAGCCATTATCACCGCTTTATGAAAATACGGATGACGCATATAACGTCCGTTCACAAAGAAATACTGAACAGCCGTTTTTTGCGCAAATTCAGGTTTTCCCACGTATCCTTTTATCGAAACAAGATTCGTATCCGTTTCAATACTCAAAAGCTGTTGTTGCCAGCGTTTTTTAGCATTCTTGCCAAAGATATTTTCAATGCGGACTTTTACATTCGATGGCGGAAGCTGAAAAATTTCTTCATCAGCATCGTAAAACGAGAATGAAATATCAGGATTGACAAGTACAATTCGGTAAAATTCATTCAATATATGTCCTTTTTCCACATTATCGCTTTTCAGAAAACGACGACGCGCAGGTACATTAAAGAAAAGATTTTTGATAAGAAAGGCAGTTCCGGTATCGCAGTGCACCACTTCCTGTTTAAACACACGCGTTCCGGCAATTTCGATCATCACCCCTAACTCGTCTTCTTCACGACGGGTGCGCAGTTCCACCTGTGCCACAGCTGCAATCGAAGCCAGCGCTTCGCCTCTGAAACCCATGGTACGAATGGAAAACAAATCGTCGGCACTCGAAATTTTGGATGTAGCATGCCTTTCAAACGCCATTCGGGCGTCTGTCTCGCTCATTCCTTTTCCGTTATCAACAACCTGAATCAGGGTACGACCAGCATCTTTTATAACAATCTGAATGTGGGTAGCGCCTGCGTCAATAGAATTTTCAACCAGCTCTTTCAGTACCGAAGCCGGACGCTGAATCACCTCGCCAGCAGCGATTTGATTGGCAACCGAATCGGGTAACAAATGAATAATATCACTCATGCATTTCTATTTCAGAAGATAATACGCCAACAGCAAAAGAAAAAAAAGAATCAATATCAGGCGGATGTTGGATTTTGCCACCTGACCACTGCGTGAGCTTTTATTCCTTGCCGCCTCCTCACGAAAACTTCCCCTTCGTATCGTTGTCTTGAATTCACCATCCGATTCGCCACCTTCGGCCAACCGTTTTTCACGCTCTTTCTGGGCCTCTTTTTTAGGGTCGTAGTAAATATAGCGGTAATCGTATTTACGTGGTTTATATAAATTGAAAAATCCCATATTTAAAATTTATTATCAGCAAATTACAACATTTACAAGCATATAAAATACAAGTTTGTTCAAAAACGCTCAAAAGTCTTACAGACGTTTTGAGGTGTTGTCACAGCTAAGCAATTTCCAAACGTTCAAAAGTCCTGCGGACGTTTTGAAGTTCTGCACTCATAATTCATAACTCAACACTAAACTAATCAGCTATATTTTCCATCAAATTTCACATTGATATCATTTACATACTGACGAATCTTTTGTTCATCCTCCAGTTTACATATCAGCAGAACATTGTCCGATTCGGCCACTATATAGCCTTCCAAATCCTGTATCACTGCTAATTTGCCCGGAGGCAGTGCCACAACATTTCCTTCACTTTCGTAGAAAACAGTTTTACATTTCAACGTTACATTTTCATGTTCATCTTTTGGCGACATTTCGTAAAGTGAGCCCCATGTTCCAAGGTCGGTCCAGCCAAAATCGGAACACAAAACATACACATTCGAAGCTTTTTCCATTATACCATAATCGATAGAGATATTAGGACAAGATGGATACATTGAATCTACAAAATCCTGTTCTTTTTCCGTATTGAAGAATTCCTTTCCACCATCAAATTTTGTAGCAACTTCAGGAAGCAATTCCGTGAAAGCTTTGTCGATTGTTTTCAGATTCCAGAGGAAAATTCCAGAATTCCAGAAAAACTCTCCTGTTTCATAAAAAACCTGAGCCAAATCTGCATTTGGTTTTTCAGTAAATGTTTTTACTCGACGCAATGCGGAGTCTCCTTCACCAATTTGTATATATCCATAACCGGTTTCCGGGCGACTGGGCTTAATACCAAGCGTCAGCAAACAATCATTTTTTTCAATAAAATCAAACCCTGTTTTTATCGTTTCGAGGAAATCGACTTCTTTCAGAATAAGATGATCCGATGGTGCAACTATTATATTTGCCTTATTAGTAATTGCTTTTATTCTGTTTACAGCATAAGCAATACAAGGCGCTGTATTTCTACGGTTAGGTTCTAATAAAACCTGAGTCGGTTTTATTTCTGGCAATTGTTCCAGAATCAAATCCCGATAAATGATATTCGAAACAATCAGAATATTTTCAACAGGAACAAGATGTCTCATTCGGTCAAAAGTCATTTGCAAAAGTGAGCGTCCCGTTCCAAAAAAATCCAAAAACTGCTTCGGACGATCATTGCGACTAAATGGCCAAAAACGACTTCCTACGCCACCTGCCATTATTATACAATAGTTGTGTTCCATAGTTTTAA
>QKGU01000337.1 GCA_003250325.1 Paludibacter sp. | reverse complement strand
ATATTCTGTTTCCCTTTCGCCAGACTAATAAAGTTAAGTATGGCAATGGCAAATGTACTGGTTTTTATACCACCTCCGGTAGATCCGGGCGATGCACCAACCCACATTAAGAAAATGACTGTCAGGATAGTGGGCAAAGTAAGTACAGCATTGTCGACTGAATTAAACCCAGCGGTTCTGGTAGTTACTGACCCGAAAAAAGCAGTAACGATTTTTCCCCAGAATCCATGTTCTGCCAACGTATTGTTATATTCAAAAATATAAAACAATGCCGTTCCAAAAATGGTAAGAATCAGCGATGTGATTAAAACAATACGCGTGTTGACATTAACGATTCGTCTGATTTTTATTTTTTCACTGCGTCCGATAACTGTGAAATAAAGGTTTTTGATGTAATTTTTTATCGACTTCAACAGATTGAATACAATCGGAAAACCAATTCCACCCATAATAATCAGAAAAGAAATAATGAGATGCAGTGGATAATTGAATCGATAAGCCGGTTCGTAAAAGCTGTTTTGCAAGGTTGAAAATCCGGCATTACAAAATCCGGATATCGAATGAAAAATAGAGAAAAATATCCGGTCGAATATATTCGGAATGAGCGCAGTATTTAAGCTTTCGAAAATAAGAAAAGCTCCGATAAATTCGATAATGAAAGTGATAAGAATGATTTTTTTCAATGTTCCGAACACTTCCCCAATTTTTTCAGTATTGGTCATGGCACTGAGTAACAACTGATTTTCATACGAAGAACCGGCTTTGAAAAAATAACTGAAATAGCTGGTAAAAGTCCCAACTGGATCAATAATAGAATAACATATTGTCCGAATTGAGTGAAGTAAAAGCCAGTGTCAACTACAATAAGTCCCGTGACACATACCGCACTGGTAGAAGTGAAGAGCGCATCAATAGGAGATATGCCGTGGTGTGTTGCGTTGGGGAGCAATAACAAAATCCAACCAAAAACAATTATTGACATGAAACTCAAAATAAAAAACTGAGCAGGATGCAGTGACATTCCCTTGAAGTTGAAATTCTCAGCAGAAAATTCCCGAATAAAAATAAGGATAATAGCCAAATTAACCCATATTCTTTTTATATGTAATGCGAAGAAAACAGAATCACTGCCAATAAGAACTTTATAATCGGTTATAATAATGAACAATAAAAAAGCAACATAAAGAAAATCGTATGGAATTACGTTGAGTTTTGGTCTGGAGTATTTGAATAGATACCTGACAACGCAGGCAATTAATCCGATAAAAATGACAATCAGATAGATTTGGTTCAAAATTTCGATTTCTCGAACCGGATGAGTAAATCCGAAATCGTAGATCAGAGTGAGAACCCCGATGATGCTTAGAATGAATGGAAAAACTTTTATTACTGACCTTAGTATATTCATTGCATTGTCCATAGACTTCTATTTACACAATTCAGAAAAAAGTCTTTTACTGTAGAGCCCATTTATGTCTGTGCATTTCGCTTGCAAAGATTGTGAAAATTAATGAGGTAATCAAGAGAAATGAGTTTAAAAATGCCATTTGAATTTTTAAAACTCTAAATTTAATTAAATTTCAATGCAACGAACTTTTTACATTTTGCATCAAATAAATTGTATTTCAAATCACTTTAAAAATCCTGAAACATGAAAAAAATCAAATTTATTCCGCTTTTTATGCTAGTCTTAGCTGTAGTTTTAATTTCTTGCGATAGTACAGGTTTTTATCTGGCCGAAGACTCATTGACGAGCTATAAGGATGGTGAAGGAGATGATGATGGAAATGGAGAATTGCAACCGGGAGTAATTACGGCAGGAGAGTGGAACGATTTGGATAACTGGATGTTCATTGACAGTGTTTTAAATACACAGACATATTCCGTAATGCCGGCGCACTGGGGATTTTATAATAATCATCGTATTTCTGTGTTGGTGAAAGATGGTTTCGATAAACCGGTAGCTGATCAATCGGTTGCATTAAAAAGAAATGGAACAGAAATCTGGTCAGCAAAAACGGATAATCTTGGGAAGGCAGAATTGTGGACAGATTTGTATCAGTTTAGCTCGGATGCAGATACTACTCAACTGCAAATTGTAGTTGGAAACAAAACTTTTGATAACGTAAAAACCATAGCTGGTGATGTAAACTCAATTGTTTACACTGGAGCTGGGACAACTCCAGATAAAGTAGAAATTGCTTTTATGGTCGATGCGACCGGTTCTATGGGAGATGAGTTGGAATTTCTGAAAACAGAATTGCTGGATGTAATAAACCGTGCAAAGTCAGATAATCCAACAGTTACCATGCTTACAGGCTCAGTTTTCTATAGAGATAAAGGAGATACATATCTAACAAAGGTTTCGAATTTTAGCAGCAATATCCAAACAACCGTCAACTTTATTAAACAGCAAAAAGCTTCCGGTGGTGGCGATTTTCCAGAAGCTGTTCACACTGCTTTGGATAAATCGTTGAATGAGTTGCAATGGTCGGCTTCAGCCAGAACCCGTTTATTATTTTTAGTATTGGATGCTCCACCACATTACGAGCCAGATATTGTTGCCACTATTCATGATTTAATAACTCTTGCTGCAGAAAAGGGAGTGAAAATTATTCCGGTTACTGCCAGTGGAATTAACAAAGAAACCGAATTTCTGATGCGTTTTATGGCTATGTCTACTAACGGAACTTATGTTTTTATTACAAACGACAGTGGAGTTGGGAACGATCATTTAGAAGCTACAGTGGGCTATTATCAGGTTGAATATCTGAATGATTTAATGGTAAGATTAATAAATAAATATGTGAAATAGAGTTGGGCTAAGTTATTGCCATTCGCACTTATTTATTTGAAAATTTGTATGGTTACAATTAATGTTGTAATTAAAAGTTATACAAATAAAGCCTGATGAACAAGTCAGGCTTTATTTATATGAATGCTCTATAATAGAAGTATTGCGAGATATATAGTGCTTTATGATATTTTCAATGATAATGTTAGTAAGGATTCAATGTCATCGCTCAATTCGTGTCGACTGAAAGGTTTTGTTATGACTCTGTTAACTCCCATAGCCTGAGATCTGTAGATGTCAATTTTGTTTTTAATAGCCGGGAAAAACCAGAGTCTGGAATCAAAAATAGTTTTACGACTTAACTCCTGAATGATTTTAAAACATGACATGTTTTTTAAATTACCATCCAATAGAACCAGTTTTACATTCGATGCAGATAAAATCAATTCAGTTATGTCTTCATCTGATTGACAGGTGATTACAGTAAGGTCTTGATATTGCTTTGTAAGCAGAGACTCAACCACTTTCGAAAATACGTTATCCTCAGTAATAATGGCAATAGTTTGTTTCATACTGTTTGATTTATTAGGTTTTAAAACTGAAAATTCACTAAAAATCGATTCAACTAAACAATGAACCAGAGGGAAAAACTAATAGACCATAGATTGAGGTAGCAGGAGCAGAGTTCATCTGTAGGCTCTCACCTGTTAAATACATTTTAGAAAACGTTGGGTATTAAATTAATCAGTATTAAATTTCTGATTTGCGATTAAAGACAATCAGAACCAAAGAAATTCGGGCGTTTTTTTCTTGTGAGATATTGATTTGTGAGGGAATAAAGCTTTTAGATACGTGTTTATAAGTGATTTTGAGATAATGTCAGGGAGAATAATTAGAGACATTTCACTGTTTTCTCTGCAATCATATTTACTTACCCTCTCCGAAAGCCACTGTGCATTGCATTTTAATTTTAATAAGTTTTCAAATTCGTGACAGGCAATTTCCCTTTCATTAAGCAGATTTGTCCAATTATCAATGTCTGATTTGATTTCAAGAACAATACTTTGAGCATCTTTTTTGATTGATTTTCGAAAATCTAAAGTAGTAGAGTGGCAGTAGTGTTTAATCTCATGGTCCAGTTGCAAATAAATTTGTTTCAGTTCAAGTTTACACATAATGTTTTGATTTAAGTTCGAAATCCTTAGCTGTTTTAGAGAGAAAAAAATAAGGAATTCCAATACAGAATCCTTATAATTTGAACATTTTACCCTATATATTTTTCGTTTTTAACTAAAAATTTTGGAAAAGTACGGATATTTAATAAAACAAACACAACAAAATGCAATAAAATGAATTTGCGTTAACAAAAAATAACACTTAAAAAATCGCGACACTATTTAAAATATAAAACGCTACAAACGTTTAAAATGTTTTGTTTGAAATGCTATTAGTAGAATTTTTAAAGAAGTCATTCTATGCAAGAAAAAAGGCAGAGATAATTATTTTGCTATAGTTCTGATAATTAACAGTCTATTTATTTTTTACCAATCTTGTAAACATGCGTCGGTGTATTTACAATCCAATTTGAAAAAGGATCGATATAATTCCAAAAAGATAATTTTAATTCTTTAGGAATATCCAGCTCAATTATAGCTTGTTTGTAGCAATTCAACCAAGTAATTCTTCCTTCCGGAGTGATAGAAAATGGCGAATGACGGTTTGACATCATCGGTTTTCCCCGGTGTTGATTGAAATAATCGGGTCCACCACAAATTTGGATGAAGAAATCGGAAGAATTCTGTTTCGCAATTTCAAAAAGGCTGTCATCTTTTGGAAACATGTCCTTAAGAGGGCTTTCCCGAAGTAAATCGTAATGGCGTGACACCATTTTACGAATGCCCTCTTCGCCCATTTGATTATAGAATTCTATATCTGGTTTTGTTACTTCCGGTCGTTCTCCAAATTCGTATGGTGTAATTTTTAATTCCATATGCGTAGGCTTTAGGTAAGTTTTATTACAACAAATATCGAATATTTTTAACGATCTAATGAAGCATTTGTTCAAAAAAGAACCATTATTTTTTCCAGAAAGTAGGAGTGAACAAAAGCAAAACGGTAAATAATTCCAACCTTCCGATCAGCATAACAAAAGATAAAACCCATTTGCTAAAGTCCGGAATATATGAAAAGTTCCCGGCAGGACCAACTAATCCAAGACCCGGACCTACACCTCCGAGACAGGTTATCATACCACCAATCGATTCAAGGAATCCCATCCCTGACATGCTTAGTATTAATATGCCAAAAGCAACGACGATAAGATACAGCAGGACAAAAGCAAGAATACGCGTAATCACATCTTCACGTACCAAACTGCCGCTAAATCTGAC
>QKGU01000184.1 GCA_003250325.1 Paludibacter sp. | reverse complement strand
TTATCTCAATGAGTTCTGCTATAAATTCAACAGAAGATATTTTGGAGAAAAAATATTCGACAGACTGCTTATTACTGCCGTTTCTTATACTCCAGATTTTAAATCGAAAATTTACAATAGGACACTTTGCGGATAATCATTATTAATATTCTTAAGGATGCTTCATCTGCAGCAATTTACGGATCGCGTGCAGCCAATGGTGTTGTTATTATTACCACAAAACAAGGAAAATCAGGTGGAGCAAAAATTATTGTTAATGCACAACTTACGACAAAGAATGTTTCAAATCTTATTCCTTCGCTGAATGCGGTGCAATACAAGGAATTGATGGAAGAAATTCGTCCCGGTTCGTCTGCCGATATGGGCAATGTAGATGTGACAAACTGGAATGATGAAGTTTACCGCACAGGTATTCAACAAAATTATCAGGTTTCAGTATCGAATAGTAATGAAAAGATGAATTATTATCTTTCTGCAGGTTATTTGGATGAAAAAGGTATTTTACCTGCTGCATTTTTTAAAAGATATTCTTTCCGTGCCAGCTTAAGCAACGATATACGAAAATGGTTGAACATAGGTACAAATATTTCTTACTCAGATAATAACAGCAATGGTGTAACTACCGGTAACGGCTCCAACCGTGGTGGTGTAGTGCTTGCTTTGATAAACCTGCCTACAAGCTTATCGGTAATAAATCCTGAAACAAATTATTACAGACGCTCTTTTTATGGGCAAAATATTACCAATCCGGTAGAGGATATGGTAAACGGTCAGGATGACATTACACGTGAAAACCGATTGATAGCTTCAGGGAATTCACTTGTTACTTTTGCTAAGGAATTAAATTTTAAAACAACTTTCACTTTAGATCGTAGGCAAGGTTTGCAAACAGGTTTTAGTCCTGTAATCCATGTAACCGGTATTGACGAATGGGGTAGCGCATGGGATAATCGTAATATGAATACGGTGCTTACCTGGGATAATGTATTGACTTTCCAAAAAAATATTAATAAACACGGAATCGAAGCCATGCTAGGTTCGTCGTGGACGGATTCGAACTATACAAACAGTTGGATAAACGGTTCTAATTTTCGTACCAACGATATTCCAACACTCAATGTTGCCAATAAAATAGCATGGGATAACACCGGAACAAGCGGCTCTACATGGGGAATTATGTCTTATTTCGGACGTGTTTCGTATAATTACGAAAGCAAATATCTTCTTACCGCCAATATGCGTGCCGATGGTTCATCACGTCTGAATCCCGATCACCGTTGGGGATATTTCCCTTCATTTTCTGCAGCATGGCGTATATCTGCCGAAGATTTTATGCGTGAATTTTCATGGATTGATGATATGAAATTGCGTGGTGGCTGGGGACAAACCGGTAATCAGTCCGGATTGGGTGATTATGCATATCTGCAAAGATATAATGTAACCCGTCAGCAATGGTGGATTACAGGTCAGGAAAATGTTATGCCGATTATTAGTGCAGCTAATTTGCGTACTCAGGATTTAACATGGGAAACCACTTCACAAACCAATTTTGGTGTCGATTTAACCGTACTTAAAAGCAGGCTTACTGTTGCTTTGGATTACTATAATAAAGTAACTAGCAATATGTTGTTGAATATTACTTTGCCGTCAGGAGCAAATGTTACCAGTATTCAACGTAATGGTGGATTAATGACAAATCATGGTTTTGAAATATCTGTGAATTCTGTAAATATTCGCAATAAAGAATTGGAATGGAATACCGATTTGAAATTCTCGCTTAACAGAAATAAATTAGTTGAACTTGACCTTACCAAAATCTATTATGATGCAGCTACTTCTGATGCTTTTCATGGCTCGCAGATTGTGCGAAATGAAGAAGGTCGACCTCTCGGTGGTTTTTACGGATATATTAGTGATGGCGTTGATCCCGAAACAGGTGAATTGATGTATCGTGATTTGAATGAAGATGGTAAAATAACTGCTACTGACCGCACTTATATCGGTGATCCAAATCCAGACTTCATTTATGGTCTCACAAATACTTTGACCTGGAAAGGGTTGAGCTTAAGTGTATTCATTCAGGGTACTTATGGTAATGATATTTTCAATGCTTCGCGTATTGAAACGGAAGGAATGTTCGATTTGAAAAACCAATCGACCCGTGTACTTGATCGTTGGAAACGTCCGGGTATGATAACTGAAATTCCTAAGGCGAATTTTAATATACTACCATCGTCCTATTTTGTTGAAGATGGTTCTTATCTCCGCGTCAAAGATATTACTCTAGCCTACAATATTCCCGGAAACTTCCTGAAAAAAATTGGTATTTCTCGTTTGCAGCCATATTGTACTGCACAAAACCTATTAACCCTGACAAAGTATATCGGAATGGATCCGGAAGTAAACCAGTGGGGAGGTTCTAACAGTGTTCAGGGAATAGACTGGGGTACGTATCCTCAATCAAAATCCTTTGTCTTTGGTTTGAATGTGGAATTTTAATAAATAAATTCAAAATATAAAGTTTTGAAATCTTGAAATAATACTGAATATGAAAACAAAAATAAAAAATTTTATAGTTTGCGGGTTAATATTTTTTACAGCATCTTGCTCGCTCGATTACGACCCCGTGAGTATTTATTCTGATGTTACTGAAGGTGTCGACTCGACTTCAAATTATGTAATTCTTAAAGACCGCGCAGCTGTTTTGAATCAAAGACAAGTGCTTTATCAGCGATTAAAAGATGGACAGGAACATTGGTATCTTGATATGTTACTTTTGGCTGAGAGTCACTCTGACAATGCTTATGCAGGTGCACCAAATGCAGAAACAACTCCTTTTGAAATTAACTCAATAGAAGGTTCAAATCCGAACCTGAAACGTGATTGGAACGGGCACATGGACAATGTGGCACAAGCAAATCGTCTTATTCAGGGCATTGATGAACTGACCGATCCGACATTGACAGATGCCGAACGCAAGCAATATCGTGCCGAAGGACAAATTTTCCGTGCATTGGTTTATTTCGATATGGTACGTATTTGGGGAAGGGTTCCTCTTATCACAACAGTAGGAAAAGACATTACTTCAGAAAACATAGCAGAAGTTTATCCTGCTTATTTTCCGGCACAAACTGAAGAGATTGAAGTTTATCAGCAGATAGAAAAAGACTTACTCGAAGCGGAACAATATGCACCAAATACCGATCCTGGTGATAAAACCTTATTAACGAAATCGGTGGCTAGGGCTCTTTTGGCAAAAGTTTATGCTGAAAAACCGTTGCGTGATTATGCGAAAGTGATAGAATATGTTGATAAAGTTACTACCGATGGATTTGCTTTGGTTACTGACTTTAGCGATTTGTGGGGGGTAATTTTAGCAGATCCTTCTTCTGCTCCAGGGGCTAGTAATTTCGCTATTGATGCAAAAAAACGCAACACAACAGAAGCAATTCTTGAAATTCAATATCCAGTGAGCTCAGGAAACTGGTGTACGTGGATGTTTGGGCGTTCGCTTAACGATTATAATTACTACTTCGACTGGTCAAAATGGATTACACCTTCGCGCGATTTATTACAGGCTTTCCAAAATGCCGGTGATACAAAACGTTTGAATGAGTCAATTGTTTGGTATTCTTGTGGCTGGAATATTTATTATCCTGCCGACCACTACCCATTTATGTACAAAACACGTTCTGCTTACAACAGCATTATTAAGTTGCGCTATGCTGATATTTTGTTGCTCAAAGCAGAAGCATTGATTCAAACCGGAAAACTAGACTTGGCTGCTCCTATCATTAATCAAATTCGTAGCCGTGCCGGACTTGCTGCTTTACCTGCTGCCGTAACGACAAATAAAGAATCTTTGCTTAATGCATATTTGAATGAACGTCGTCTGGAACTGGCTTTCGAAGGTCAACGCTGGTTTGACTTATGCCGTTTGGATAAAGTAGAAGAAGTGATGAATGCAGTTTTTACAACGGATGAAGGCCGTCCGGCTCAAAGATACCCTTACGATACATTCTCGTATAAGTTACCTATTCCACAGGATATTATCGATCAGAATCCAAATCTGGAACAAAACCCTGGATATTAATCAATTCAAGATTTTAAATTTAAAGATTTATGAAAAACATTTTAAAAATATCGCTGATTATCGTAGCCATCGCTTTGTTTTCGTGCAAAGATGAGGAACTACGTGTAAAATATCCATACTCTTTGCCTGAAATTACTGACGCATCAGTGGCGGAAACTGAGATTATGTAGTCGACCCTTAAAAAGTCCATAAACATAAGATTATCAGTAAAATAAATCTTAAAAGTGTTGTGTATATCTGCAAGTTTTAGTATATTTGATGCATAAATCTTGCAAATATATTATGCTATCAAAGAAGAAAGATACTCAGC
>QKGU01000202.1 GCA_003250325.1 Paludibacter sp. | reverse complement strand
AACTCTATCATCGTAAACTTTATAAAGACATTGTCAAATACCTGAAAACAAAATAACATGCAAAAAATTGCCATTGTGTGTGTATCCAACGATTTGGCAACAGATCAGCGTGTGCATAAAACTTGTCTAACTTTACAAAAATGCGGATATCATGTAACCGAAATTGGGAGATTACTACCTGAAAGTCAACCCTTATCCCGCGCCTATCGCACATTAAGAAAAAAGTTATATTTTAGACATGGTCCCTTATTTTATGCCGAATTAAACCTTCGTTTTTTTATATACTTAATGTATGCTAAGGTAGATCTGATTTTTTCAAATGACTTAGACACCCTTTTAGCTGCGTTTCTGGCTTCTAAATTAAGAAAAAAACGATTGATTTATGATACACACGAGTATTACACAGAAACTCCTGAATTAGTCAGTCGTCCGAGAACACAAGCTATTTGGAAAGCCATCGAAAATTTTATTTTTCCTAAGTTAACTGACATTATAACAGTTAATGGTTCAATAGCAAAGCTTTATAACGAGAGATTCAACAAGTATTTACACGTTAGCAGGAATATCCCTCTTACCTATAATCCTGAAAAAATTAAATCCCGTGAAGAGCTTGGACTTCCGGTAGACAAACGCATCATCATTATACAGGGAACAGGCATAAATGTGGATCGTGGAGCTGAAGAAGCATGTTTGGCCATGCAGTATTTAGACAATCGTATTTTATTAATTATTGGAAGTGGAGATGCCATCCCTACACTTCATAAAATAGTTGAGGAACAAAATTTAGAACAAAAGGTATTTTTCAAAAATAAATTGCCATTCGCTGATTTACCCCAATATACCATGAACTCTGATTTAGGAATGGCGATTGATAAAGATACAAATTTAAATTACCATTTTGCATTGCCTAACAAGCTGTTTGACTTTATTCATTCCGGGATACCTGTCTTATCTTCTGAACTTCCTGAACTAAAAAAAATTATCAATCAATACGATATTGGTTATTACATAAACAATCATAATCCAAAGCATATAGCAGAAATTATAACAAATATTTTTTATAATGTTGAGCGCTACAACACTGTAAAACAACATACAAAAAATGCAAAAAAAGAACTTTGTTGGGAAACTGAAGAAAATGTTTTGTTGGGAATAATTAATGGACAAACAACGTAATAGCCATGAATAAAATCATAACAATTGTTGGAGCTCGCCCACAATTCGTTAAAGCAGCTACCTTAAGCCGACAATTCGAAATATTAGGAATAAATGAAAAGATTATTCACACTGGTCAACATTTCGATGCGAATATGTCGGATATTTTTTTTCAGGAAATGGAAATTCCGAAACCCACATACAATTTAAATGTAAATGGGGTAAACCATGGTGCTATGACGGGTCGAATGATGGAAGGAATTGAAAAAATCCTTTTAAAAGAAAAACCGGAAGGAGTATTGGTATATGGTGATACAAATTCTACTCTAGCTGGTGCACTTGCCGCATCAAAATTAAACATTCCTATTATTCATATCGAAGCAGGACTTCGATCCTTTAATAAGCAAATGCCGGAAGAAATCAATCGTATTCTTACCGACAGAATATCCGATTTCCTCTTTTGTCCAACAGATACAGCAGTCAAAAACCTTAAAAACGAAGGTTTTGAATCAATGGATTCAAAAATTATAAAAAATGGTGATGTAATGCAGGATGCTGCGTTGTATTATTTGAATCAGGCTACTAACAAATCTCATATTATTGATCAGATTGGGACTAATAAATTTGTATTGGCAACAATACATAGACAGGAAAACACCGACTCTCTTGAGAATCTAATAAATATTGTGACTGGATTAAACAAAATCAACAAAAATATTAGAGTAATAGTTCCAACACACCCCAGAACAAGAAATATTTTGCTCAAAAACAAGCTCAATCCGGAATTTACGCTGATTGATCCAATTGGTTATTTCGACATGATTATGCTACTGAAATCGTGTGAAATAGTAATAACCGACAGTGGTGGGGTTCAAAAAGAAGCTTTCTTTTTCGAGAAACATTGCATTACCTTGCGAGAACAAACAGAATGGGTCGAATTAGTTGAAAATAAGTTTAATATCCTAGTTGGAAGCAACGTTGAGAAATTGGAGCAAGCCTTTGAATTTTTCAAAACAAAAAAATCTGATTTTTCCCTTAATCTTTATGGAAATGGGAAAGCATCTGTGCTGGCAGCAAATGAAATCTTAAACTTTTAGCATAATTATACAAAAGAGTCTTTTGATTTTATTTATAATCCAACCATATTCATTCGTCTAAATCAACCAATTATAATTACTATGAAATTATTAACAAGAACCTATTTTAATGATTCCGAATCGATTTTATCATAAAATTCTAAATTTACTATAAAGCAAACAATAAAACATTACATTTAACAACTCCGTTTTTACATTCTGATTAGTAAAACCTCAAGAAATGGCACATTTAATTTAAATGTGTGCAATTCTGACAGTTAAAAGTATAATTCCATATTAATTTGACACTAAAAACATTTAAATAAATACATATATTTAAAGACGAAGTACAAAAAAACATTACTTTTGTACCGCAATTCTATTTTGAATTATTATTCATTTTTCTCATGAAAAAACCAATCATTCCACCAATAGACAGGGAACTTTTAAAGAAAGAACTCTCAGCGGATAAATTTTTACGTCCCACCAACAAAGCTCACAATGAAATATATGTAATAACAGCCCACAACGCTCCTAACGTCATGTTGGAAATAGGACGTCTAAGGGAATTATCATTCCGAATGGGAGGTGGAGGAACCGGTGAAGAAATAGACACTGACGAATATGATTACATGCCTGTACCATACAAACAGTTAATCGTATGGGATCCGGTAGCTGAAGAAATTATCGGTGGATATCGCTATCTTCCTGGTTACGAAGTAGAAATAGACGAAGATGGACAACCTAAATTCGTAATGTCTCATTTATTTAAATTTAACGAGAAGTTTATAACGGACTATATACCATATACCATTGAGTTGGGTAGAGCATTTGTGCAACCTGATTATCAAACATCAAAAATGGGAACAAAAAGCCTTTTTGCTTTAGATAATCTGTGGGATGGACTTGGAGCATTGATTCATACAGTAAAAGATGCTAAGTATTTTATTGGAAAAGTAACGATTTACGAACATTATCCGTTAGTTGCGCGCGAACTTATCTACGAATATATGTTCCGCTATTTTCCCGACCCTGACAAAATGATCGTTCCTAAAAATCCAGTTCATGTCAGCAAAGAAAACGAGAAACTGGCTAAAGAAATTTTTGTAGGTAACAACTCTGCAGCCGATTACAAAACTCTACAGAAAGAAATCAGAGCAGTAGAAGAAACTATTCCTTCCATGTTCAACGCATATATAGGGCTCACCCATACTATGCGCATGTTTGGTTCTATCTTTGACGAAGAATTTGGTTCAGTATACGAAACCGGAATTATGATTACAATGGCCGACTTACTCGAAACCAAACAAAAAAGATATATAGAACCTTACAAAGAATACCTTCGAAAAGTATTAGAAGAAAGACGGATAGCAAAACGATTGGCACGCGAAAAGAAAATGGCAGAAAAGATTGCCAAACAAATAAGCAAAACTGAAAAAAAGAAAAAGAAAAGAAATATATAAGTGTCTTATTTGGTCAAAGATAAACATAAGAAAGCAACAATTTCAGTTTAAATTCGCTACTGAAATTGTTGCTTTCTTATGTTAATTTCATTTTCAATTTAAAAACGACACTTATTGAAATAACTTTAGATTCTACTTAAAGAAAAAAACCTTTTGTTGATTTTATTACAACGTTATTTAGTAGTTTTTTAATTTTGAAACATATTTTTCAATTAAAACCTGCTAATATGAAACTAAAATTGCTATCTGTCTCTTTATTGTTCTTCATCTGTATTTGTGAACTAAATGCCCAAGTCTCAAAATCAGTGAGTATCAGCACCCAGGGTACTTTAAAAAATCTTGTTTCTACAAGTGAAGCAAATACAGTAACTACTCTTACAATCTCAGGAAATATTGATGCACGTGATTTTGCATTTATACGCGATAATATGAAAGTCTTATCCATTCTAAATCTTTACTCGGCAAGTATAAAGAGTTATGCCGGAGCTGAAGGTACAAATTCAGGAATAATTACCTCCTACCCTGCCAATGAAATACCTATGTATGCGTTTTACAATCCTTATCTATACACTTACAAATCGACACTAACCGGTATTACGTTACCTTCAACAACTGTTAGTATAGGTTATCTGGCTTTTTATTATGCATGGAATCTTTCAGCCCCAGTAAGTATTCCTGCTTCGGTGAAATCTATTTCTGACTATGCATTTTACGGTTGCTCATCACTATCAACTTTTGCGGTAGCAAGTGCCAACTCCCGATATTCTTCGGCAAATGGTGTTCTTTTCAATAAAGCTCAGGATACTTTATTCATTTTTCCACAGGCAAAATCCGGAAACTACAGCATTCCTTCAACTGTCACTCACATCGCTAAATCTGCATTTGAAAATTGCTGGAATTTAACCGGAGTTATCTTCCCCACTTCACTAAGAAGCATAGGAAGTTATGCATTCAGCTATTGTTCTGGCATTATTGGAAATCTCACATTACCTGTATCATTACAAAAGATAGAAGATGGCGCATTTTATGGTTGTTATAATCTTACCGAAACTGTCACTATACCCGCTAGCCTTACAGATATTGGGAGCTATTGTTTTCTTGAAAGCAACAATATAAAGTCATTTGTTATAAACAGCTCAAATACAAAATATGCTTCGTCGAATGATGTTATGTACAGCAAAAACATGGATACGTTATTTATTTGCCCCGGAGGGAAAACAGGCTCATTCACCATACCCAATTCAGTGAAACTTATTGGCAGTTACGCTTTTTATAAATGCAGTAAGATTTCAGGAACAATGAATATACCTGCAATGGTAGATTATATTGGATATTATGCTTTTTTTGGCTGTTCAATGATAACAGATTATCAGGTTAATGTTTCAAATCAGTATTTCTCTTCAACCGACGGAGTGCTTTTATCTAAAAATAACGACAGGCTATTGGCTTATCCGATTCCAAAGTCGGGAACTTGTGTACTTCCATCAACATTAAAAGAAATTGATCCCGGAGCTTTTGCTTACTGTGATTATCTGAGTGGTTGCATAAATATACCTGCCGAAGTAAAATATATTGGTGAATATGCATTTTATGGCACAAAACTTATTTCCGGGATGAGTGTAGATGACAATAATGATTTCTACTCATCAGTCGACGGCGTTCTTTTTAATAAGTGTAAAGATTCCTTACTAATTTGTCCTTATTCAAAATCGGGTCAATATGAAATACCTTCTACAGTAGCACATATAGGAAATTTTGCTTTTGATGGTTGCATAAACCTTACCGAAATCACAATTCCAGGCTACACAACTTCTATTGGGAATTATGCTTTTGAATACTGTAGCGGTATTACAAAAATCAGAATCCCCCACAACCTGAAAAATATCGGATTAGGAGCATTTTATAATTGCAGCAATTTACAGGAACTATCTATAGCTAATCCAAATCCTCCAGTGGTAGACTATTATACATTCGAATTAATAAATAAATCAACCTGTAATTTAATTGTTCCTACAGGTGCTAAGACAAGCTATCAGAATGCACCTTATTGGGGTGACTTTTCAGTAATCAATGAATATTATTTCGAGTCAGCTTTACCGGTATATTTAAATAATGAATATATTATTTTCAATAGAGACAACGAAATTATAATCAAAGGAACAAACTCTGAAGATAGAATTGAAATATACGATATAAAAGGATCTTTAATTTCAAAAACAGTTGCAAATAAACACATTACGCCAATAAAACCGTTAACAAGAGGGGTTTATATCGTAAAAATTAATAATTATATTAATACAATCATCATTTGAACCTTTTTGCTGAAGAAATTGAACCTTTTACTGAATGAAATTTCACAAACAAACAAAATTTCATAAATTTGAATTAAGAAAAACAACAAACCAGAAACAATTAAATTAACTAATCATGAGAGTCAGAAAGAATATTGCAACAAGCGAAGAAGGATTTCTTTTCAATCCTACAACGGGGGATTCATTTTCAACCAATGCAATCGGAGCAGAAATTATCTTACTGATGAAAAAAGATATTCCATTGAATGAAGTTGTGGATACAATTTGTGAAAAATACGATGTCGACAGGGCATTATTTGAACGTGATTTAGAAGAATTTACCTTACAACTAAAAGATTACAGTATTCTCGAATAATTATCTGTTCATTACACAAAATCAGGAAATGAAACGAAAAATAGTAATTGGGGTTACCGGTTTAAATGCAATTGACAGCCCAGGTCCGGGAGTAGCAGTAATACGTGCTATCCGCGATTGCAAAGATTTTGAAGCACGGATTATAGGTTTGTCGTACGAGTCGCTCGAACCAGGCTTATATATGCATGATTTAGTGGACAAAACGTATCAAATCCCTTATCCATCGGGTGGAACGGACAGTTTGTTGAATCGATTGAAATATATTCATGAAAAAGAAAATCTGGAACTTATCATACCAAATTTTGATGCTGAATTATTCAACTTCATTAAGCTTCGCGAAACACTGAAGACAATGGGAATTGCGACCTTCATGCCGGATTTGAAACAGTTTGAAGCTCGTGATAAAATGAAGTTAATGGAATTCGGTAAAAAATATAATTTTTACATTCCGGAGGATCAGGTAATTCATGAAGTGCGTGAATTAAAAAAAATTGAAGATAAGTTTGATTATCCGCTCGTGGTGAAAGGTAAATTCTACGATGCAATTATTGCTCATACTTACGAGCAAGCAGAAAAAGCGTTTCATAAAATACAAGCTAAATGGGGATTACCAATTATAGTTCAGGAATTTATTAAAGGAACTGAAATAAACATTGCAGCTTTAGGCGACGGAGAAGGAAATGCGATCAGCATTATTCCCATGCGAAAGTTGTATATCACCGACAAAGGAAAAGCCTGGGCAGGTGTAACTCTCGATGACGATGATTTGGTTGAATTAGCAAGGAAATTTGTTGCAGTAACCAACTGGCGCGGAGGTTGCGAACTTGAGGTAATGCTAACATCGGATGGAAAACCTTATATTATGGAAGTAAATCCACGTTTCCCGGCATGGATTTATCTTACCTCTGCTGCCGGACAAAATCAACCTGCGGCACTTGTGAAGATGGCTCTGGGAGAAAAAGTTGAACCTTATACCGACTATGAAGTTGGCAAAATATTTATTCGTTACGCATGGGATCTGATCACAGATATTCGGGAATTTCATAAAATTTCCGGAAATGGAGAACTTTAAATCATAATACTGAAAAACAAGCAACTTAAAAGTACAATTATGGAAAAACAAAGATACGAAAGGCCGCTAATAGTAAAGATGAATACTGGTCTAATGAATAAATTCGGCACAAAAACAGAAAATGAACCTGTTACTCATATTGAAAGTGTAGCGGTAAAATCAATGTTAAGTCAATATGGGTCACCACTTTTTGTAATTTCCGAAAAACAAATCCGAAGAAATTATCAAAATGCGCTTCGTATTTTTAAAACCCGTTACCCTAAGGTACAGTTTGCCTGGTCCTACAAAACCAATTATATGAATGCAGTTTGCAGGATATTTCATCAGGAAGGTTCGTGGGCCGAAGTGGTTTCAGGTTTCGAATATGATAAAGCTCTGGGAAATGGAGTTTCTGGTAACAGAATCATTTTTAATGGTCCGGATAAAAGCGATGAAGATTTAATAAAAGCTTCAAAAAACAATTCATTAATTCATATTGATCATTACGATGAGTTGTATTCGTTAATAAGACTAAGCGAAGAAAACGATTTACATCCACGCGTTGCAATACGGGTGAATATGGATACTGGTATATATCCCAAATGGGACAGATTCGGATTTAATTTTGAAAACGGTCAGGCCTGGAATGCATTGACCCGCATTTTAAACTCCAGTCATCTTAATCTGGTTGGAATCCACTGTCATATTGGAACATTTATGCTTTCACCAAATGCTTACACAATTGCAGCCCGTAATCTTTGCGAATTGGCGTGGGGAGTAAAAGAACGTTTTGGAAAAATGGTTGAATATATAGATCTTGGTGGCGGATTCCCTTCAACAAACACACTAAAAGGAGCCTATTTGCCAGGAACAGATACCGTTCCGTCTATCGATCAGTTTGCCGATGCGATAACAGATGTAATTCTGGGTTATGGATTCAATCAGGACGAACTTCCATTGTTGATATTAGAAAGTGGGCGAGCATTAGTTGACGATGCTGGATATTTATTAGGAACTGTTTTAGCGACTAAGCGATTATCTGATGGAAGACGTGCTACCATTATGGATTTCGGATTAAATTCCTTATTTACGTCGCTTTGGTATGAACATAAAATTAGTCCCGCGCAAAAATTAGGAAATCAAACAGAAGAAATGGTTATGTTTGGTCCATTGTGTATGAATATTGATGTAGTTCGTGAGAGTATTACTATGCCAATACTTCAAAAGGGCGATCAGGTTGTGGTTCATAAAGTCGGAGCTTATAATATGACTCAATGGATGCAATTTATTACCTTACGCCCCAATGTCGTACTGATTGACCATGAAAATAAAACACATATTATTCGAAAGGCAGAAAATTTAGAATACATACAGCAACTGGAAGAAGTGCCCAATCACCTGAAATAATAGTTCCGATAAAAATCAGAAGTAAAGCCATTTAACTTCTTATTTACAAACAGATACAACTAAAATGTATGCTAAATATGCAACTAAAAAAAACATTACAAACTTTTCGCACAGATATCTTACCAGGAATAATGAACAGTTATTCCATCATTTTCTTTTTAGATAATAAAGTACTTGCAGGCACAATTATGCTTGTAAGCTTTTTCAATTTCTGGAGTGGATTAAGTGGATTAGTGGCCGTTATACTCACACTACTTATTGGTCACTGGATGCATCTCGACAAGTCTGTATTAAGAAGCGGAGTTTATAGTTTTAACTCCCTTTTGGCCGGAATTGGAATGGGGACTTTTTTCGATCCGGGATTTGTTTTTTTTAGTTTGCTTGCACTTGCATCTCTCCTTTCACTCTTACTTTCAGTGGGTCTCGGCGGTTGGTTCTACAAATACAAACTCCCTTTTCTGAGTATACCGTTTGTTATTGCCTTTTGGTTTATTGTTTTACCATCGTCACATTATGAGAATCTTGGTTTAACACAACGTGGCATTTTCTGGATAAACGAGATGTATGCAGTGGGGGGGAATAGTTTACTTAAGTTATTTCAAATAATTGACACTTTACAAGTCAACAAACTAGTTGATATATATTTAAGGTCAATAAGTTCGATCTTCTTTCAAAACAATCTGATAGCAGGACTATTAATAACGCTGGCATTATTGTATAGTTCCCGTATCATGTTTTCATTATCCGTTATCGGTTTTTTATCCGCTTACCTTTTTGCACTATTTTCGGGTTCGGAAGCTGCCAGTATCAATTATTATAATATCGGTGCCAATTATATGATGGTAGCATTTGCCATTGGCGGATATTTCACTATTCCTTCCAAAAATTCATATTTGTGGACTGTTCTTCTGATACCTCTTACATCGCTAGTGTTGCTTTTCTTTTACAAATTGCTGGGATATATACAGTTGCCTGTATTCTCTTTACCTTTTGCCTTTGTAACAATACTTTTCGTATATTTTCTACAGTTACGAAGCAAATCAAATGGTCTGATACTAACACCCTTACAGCAGAACAGCCCTGAAAAAAATCTTTATTCTTACAATAACAATAAAGAACGATTGGCAGGTCTGTATTATTTCCCAATACATTTGCCAATTATGGGCGAATGGACTGTAACACAAGCTCACGATGGAGAATTCACTCACATGGGTGATTGGAAAAATGCATTTGATTTTATGATAACCGATAGCGAATCAAAAACATACAGAAACGATGGCTATACACTTAGTGATTATTACTGTTACAATAAGCCTGTATTTGCACCGGCTGATGGATTTGTGGAAATTATTACTGATAATATTAATGACAATGAAATTGGAAACGTCAACACCATCAACAACTGGGGTAACAGTATAGTTATAAGACACCTGAACGGCCTTTACAGTCAAATATCACATCTTAAACAAGGAACATTTAAGGTAAAAGTAGGTGATTATGTAAAACGTGGAGATATTTTAGCCAACTGTGGAAATTCGGGTCGATCACCAGAGCCACATGTCCATTTTCAAATGCAAACGCTCCCGGTTATCGGTGCAAAAACTATAGATTATCCATTTGCCTATTATTTCAAACGAAATTCAAATTCGGACGAACTGATGCAATTTAAAAAACCTGAAACCGGTGATAAGGTACATATTGTTTCTTCGGACCCGTTCATATTTAATGCTTTTAATATTCTACCAGACAGGAGCATAACAATGAAATACAGGATGAATTCAGAAAATGAAAAAACAGAAAAGTGGGATACTTACACAGATACCTATAACCAGAAATATATATGGTGTGCTGAGACTGAATCTGCAGCTTATTATGAGAACGACGGATTCATGTTTTACTTCACTGCCTTTTACGGAGACAAAAAATCATTATTATATTATTTCTTTTTATCTGCATATAAATTATTCCTAAACAATGATTTAAATATAAAAATACAGGATTCATTTCCGCTAAACATTATGAACAAGGCTAAGCATTTAGTTCTGATAAATGATTTTATTGCTCCTTTTCATAATTTTATAAAGATCAATTATAATTCAAAAATAATATTTGTAGACAAAGTGTTGAATGTAGGAATAGTAAAATTTGAGACAAGTACCAAATTTAAATTTAACAACAAATCACTATTTGCAAGTAGCAGCCGAATTTCTATTACCGAAAAAGGTATTGCGGAGTTCGAATTTAATTCACGTGACATAAAAATAAATGCCGTATGTATAAACTAACGATAATTTTACTTTTTATTTCAACAGCCATTTATGCTCAGGAAACAACTGATTTTATTACTGTGGATAGTTTAAGTTATAATTACTTTCAAAATGAGAATTGGGACAAATTAATTGCTCTGAACAAAGAAGCAGAAAATAATAAAATTAATTTTAAATACTTGCAGCAGCGTATAGGATATGCTTACTTCATGAAATCCGATTATTTTAAAGCTATAAAGCATTATAATAAGTCGCTCGAGTTTGATAAAAATGATGAAATTTCTCACTTATACCTTTATTACTCTGCATTGAATATTGGTGATCAGTCCATGGCCCAGTTTCATTTGTCAAAGTTACCTTTGGAAAAACGCGAAAGCCTTCAGGAAAAATCTTTTAAACTCATTAGTGCTGTAGACTTTGAGTATAGTTACAAGTTTGCAAATTACGAAACACGGTCTAATCCAGACTACATTCGGATTGGATTAAATACAAAGCTGGGATATCGTTTGAATTTATATCAATCCATTTCGAGATACAACCAGATAAGAGATTACATAACTGTTATCAAACAAGATGAGTATTTCGGGCTGCTTTCATATGCATTATTTGATAGAACAACTATTAATCTGGGTTATCATTATGTTAATACGAATTTAATTATAGATCCTGACACATATGTTTATCCCGGAAATATTTTTTTCGGTAAGTTTACTCAAAAAATAAATCGTTTCGATTTTGCAGTAAAATCCTCGGTATTTAATAGTTCGTTGGCAAAATCGAATCAATTGGGCATGGAAATTGGTTATGTAGTTCCTTCAAAAGTTCATCTATATTTGAAAAGTTCTTTGGTTGGTGTGAACGATTCCATTGGAAACAGACTGGTTTTTTCACAAAATGCCGGATTGTTTGCTCTAAAAAATATCTGGGTAGAAGGTTCGGTGACTCTTGGAAATTTGAACAATTATGTTGATGCCAATGGATTGTATTTCTATAATTCAATAGATCAGACTACATTCAGAAGCGGTCTTTCTGCATTTTGGTATCTGAATAAGCATTTTATTATATATACAAACTATACTTATGACAATAAATTAATAATTGACACACAGGATAATTATAAACAACATTCAATAACCGGAGGTATTATATGGAAAATTTAAAATTTATTTTTGTATTAGTTGCACTTATTGCAGTCAACACTAGTATTCGTTCTCAAACAAACAATTACCAATCTGTTTTTAACAGGAGTTATGAATATGAAAAGAATTCAAATTATGCCGCAGCTATTAAAGAAATGAATTCGATTTATAAATCGGATGTTTATTTTGTGAACATAAGATTAGGCTGGTTATATTATTTAAGTAAAAATTACGCCAAATCAATTGAATATTACGATCGGGCTATTAAACTCAAACCTTATGCAATTGAAGCACGGTTTGGTTGTGTAAAACCCCTTAGCGCTATAGAAAATTGGGAAAAAGTAAAAAACCAATACTTACAGATACTAAAAATTGATCCACAAAACACGGTAGCCAATTATTGGCTCGGAGTAATATATTATAACAAAAAAGAATACGAAAATGCTTCCAGACTCTTTGAAAAAGTAGTAAATCTTTATCCTCTTGATTACGATTCTGTAATTATGCTGGCATGGTCCAGATTAAACAGTGGAAAAAAATCTGATGCAAATATTTTATTTAATCATGCATTGGATTTGAGACCGAATGATAGTTCGGCACTCGAAGGATTAAAACGATTAAAATAATGATATACCTACTCCTTAGCTTTATTAGTCAATTTCAGAAAGAAAATCCCCGCTCTCATTGAAGAACGGGGATTTTAAACTTTTATAGAATGACACTCATACTTAGTTGAGAGAAGTAAGTGTTTGATTTTTTTGCAACATATTGAAATCATCTGAATTAAATAAATTCATCTGAGCTCTCATAAGGTTAATAGATTTCAACGCAATAACTTTCGTTTCGTTTAAGATATTCAAATAAAGGATACTATTTCTGGTACCGGTTTCTTTTTCCTTTGTTCGTTTAATCTGCTTTTTCACCAACTCTGCATACAAGTCAAGAATAACTCCACGACGTTCCTTAATTTTCGTCAGTTCCGAATAGTTATTATTCTTTATCATCTTAATAAAATCCTGATATACAGACAACAATTCATCTCCTAATTGTTTTAAATCATCAATCTGCTCTTTGCTGAAGCCTTCATGGTTGTTGTCAATAAAATTATAGCTAGATTCAGTCATATAGCGCAACGAAACAGATATTTCGTAAAAATAATCGACTGCCTGAACATAATACTGTCCTGTATCCAACGCGTCATGTTCCAGTCTTTGCAAGGTAGGCAGAACTTCATACACCCGTCTTCTTTTAGATTTTCCATGAAACTCGTCTGCCACTTTATATAATTTCATCAGTCCCTTGCGATCTTCATTGAAAAGTCCATCAAGCATTTGTTTGTAAATATGAATTGTAGTTTCAACAGACTCTTCTATTTCTTTGGTACAATTCAAAACAATATCGTGTTCGCTGTTTGAGTAAGTTTCGTAATCTTCCTCTGCTTTTTCTCTTTTCTTATGAATCGCTGTAAACTGTATAAACAAGAATACAACTAGCAACAATAAACCGACGATTGCATAAGTACCACCATACATCAGCGCAAAAGCAACAAGTGAAGCGACAGTGAAAGCAACAAGTGCAGTCAGGAACCAACCGCTGATAACGGTGAGAACACCTGTAATACGATAAACCGCACTTTCGCGTCCCCAGGCTCTGTCGGCCAATGAAGATCCCATGGCCACCATAAAAGTAACATAAGTAGTTGACAATGGAAGTTTTAGAGACGTACCCAACGAAATTAACAAAGCTGACACAGTCAAATTCACCGAAGCGCGTATTAGGTCAAACGACGCATTATTATTTTCTTCATCTGAAAGAGGTTTAAACCGACTTTCAACAAAGTTTTTAACGACATTTGGAGTTATTTTATCAACCAGTTTATTAATACTTATTACATTACGAACCAACGAACGGGAAGCTCCCGTAGAAGAAAATCTCTCGATACCATCTCCCTGTCGAGCAAGGTTTACTTCAGTTTTCGTTACAGTTCTCGATTTTTTGGAAAACCACAATGCCAGAACCATTATCACACCTGCACCTAATAAATATCTCCAATCTGCATTTACCGGTTCCGACAATTTAGACATATATAAGTTGTCAATCGTTCCGCCTGAAGCGATAACATCTGAAGCAATTTCGAACGATCCCAGTCCGGCCATAAACACTCCGATAAAGTTTACAAGGTCGTTACCTGCAAACGAAAGAGCTAATGCCGCTGTGCCACATAAGATAATGATTTTCAATATATTTACCTTAAATACATGTTGAAGTACAGCCATAATAACAGTCCAGCTTCCCCATGAATAAAGTAAAACAGTACCTAAATTATTCTGGATGTATTCAATCGAATCTTTTGAAATAAGAGTTGTATTTTTCAACCCCTTAAATATGGCAAAATATGAAATTGCAGTTAGTGCGATACCACCCCACAGAGCTCCCAAATAAAAGAATGATTTTTTATACTTGAACGAAAAAATCATTCTCGAAATCTGCATTAACACCAAACCGGTAATAAACGCAATAGCAACAGAAACCAGAATTCCCGAAATGATAGCCATTGCTTTACCTGTATTAATGTAATCAATCAAAGACCCTGTTCCTGAGTTCCAGATATTGACCAAAGCGACAGCTACAGCAGCTCCAAGCAATTCGAACACAAGTGAGACAGTCGTGGATGTCGGCAAACCGAATGTATTAAATACATCCAGCAATATCACATCCGTTATCATCACTGCTAAAAACAAAAGCATGATATCGGAGAACGTAAACTTGCCCGGATAAAACACTCCGCTTCGGGCAATTTCCATCATTCCACTGGAGAAAAGGGAACCTACTAATACTCCGATTGATGCTACAGTAAGGATGACCCATAACGGTGCTACCTTAGATCCAATACTAGAATTCAAAAAATTCACGGCATCATTTGCCACCCCAACGACTAGATCAAGAGCTGCAAGCGCCAACAATACAATTACAATAATAAGATAGATATTGTCCATAAATTTATTTATAAATTGGCACAAAAATATATAAAATTAATGTCACAGAAACGTCTTACATATTATAATACTGTTACAAACATGTTACATTTATATTTCATAAAATTTGAGAGAGGAATAAGAAGAAGACAAAAGAAAGGCAAATATAAATAAATATGTGAATAAGTCACTTATATTACGATTATTAAAGAATCATTCGAATCATTTTATTTACTTAAACTCTTAGTAATATCTAAACAAAACGATTTTCACGCTGTTCACAGTTTACAATTCACATGTTTACCTGATAAAAGTAGAAAATAATTATTTCACAATGAACGTAAGAGATGTAGCATATTTACTAATTTCGATTTTAGTGGGAGTCGTAATAGCAGCAATAGATACGAGTCCGAATTGGGATGACACCATGATTTCAATCATGATGGTCTTTATCTCTGGAGGTGTACTTTCATTTTTGTATGGCTCAAAGCCGTGGTTAATTGCGTTAAGCGTCTGCATTTGGATACCACTCACAAATATATACACTTTGCAAAACTACGAATCGCTTTTCGCCATTATTCCGGGTTTTGCGGGTAGTTATTTTGGATATTTTGTGTCTAACGCAATAAAACAATGAAGAAAATCAACCTTTTATACCTCGCTCATCAAATTCCACTTCAACCCAATTTCCTTCTCTTAGCTCTTGCATAGAGCTGAATCCTGCTTTTTTCAGGTCAGCATAAGTTTGTTCAAAACCGGCTGTAATCAAATTTGGATAATGACAGTCTGAGTTCACTATAATCGGGATGTTCAGTTCTTTCATCAAAGGGAAGAAATACTTATTTGGATATGTAAAATCTTTATCAGGAAGCGATTTCGTATTTATTTCTAAGATCAATAGTGTGTTATATTTATAGTTAAATTATTGAAAATCAATTAATTATCTTGTTTTAAAATTTGGTTAACTCCATGAAAATCAGTATCTTTATAGATTATACCACTAATTTATAAAGTATGATTTTCACAGAAGTTAACAC
>QKGU01000373.1 GCA_003250325.1 Paludibacter sp. | reverse complement strand
TACTGTCCCCACTTTTAAACTTTTATGATTTTGATCAAAAAGTTCGTACAAAACATTTCCTTTTTCATTTCTAAATCCATTTATTTCAATGGTTAAAGAATATTGTGAAAACGATTTTATGGGTATAAAAATAAATAAGAGAAGAATAAGTAATAGAGTTGATTTCATAGAATAAAATATTAAATAAGATTAGCTTCTTTTGAAATAAAATCTCATGAGTTGATTAAATTTCTTTATTCTAATAATATAAAAATCAAATTTCACAAATTTAGTAATACATTTTACATCAACATCATAGTTAGAAATATTTTATAGAAAAAAAATTGCCACTGATAAATCAATGGCAATATTAAAATAGAATATTATATACAATATTTTAGCTCATTTCAAGCATTTTCAAAATAGGTTTCACCGCTTTTTTCCGTACTTCTTCGTCAATGAGAATTTCAGGCGTTTCGTTCAATAAACATTGATAAAGCTTTTCCATCGTGTTCAAACGCATAAAATTACATTCATTACAAGCGCAGGTACTATCGTTTGGCGGAACAGGAATAAATTCTTTATCAGGATTGTGTTTTTGCATCTCGTGTAAAATGCCACTTTCGGTAGCTACCAGAAATGATTTTGCATCCGACTGGGTAGCATAATTAAGCAAAGCCTGAGTACTTCCAATAAAATCGGCCATTAAAAGAACTGTTTTTTTACATTCGGGATGCGCTAAAATCAACGAACCAGGATGTTCTTCTTTTAATTTCACCAACTTTTCAACAGAGAATTGTTCGTGTACATGGCATGCTCCGTCCCATAATAACATCGAACGACCGGTAACACTGTTGATATAATTTCCAAGATTTCGGTCAGGACCGAAAATTAATTTCGCATCTTTGGGAAACATACCCACTATTTTCTTTGCATTGGTAGAAGTAACCACCACGTCGGTAAGCGCTTTAACGGCCGCTGTGGTGTTCACGTACGAAATAACGGTATGGTCAGGGTGCGCCTTTACAAAGGCTTCAAATTCGTCCGCAGGACAGCTGTCGGCCAACGAACAACCTGCATTCATATCAGGCACGAGTACTTTTTTATCCGGCGAAAGAATTTTGGCAGTTTCGCCCATAAAATGAACACCGCAAAGCACAATAATATCAGCATTGGTTTGAGCTGCTTTCTGAGCCAGCGCCAAACTGTCGCCTACCACATCTGCAATATCCTGAATATCGCCCATCTGGTAGTAGTGCGCCATGATAACGGCATTTTTTTCTTTTTTCAGTCGGTTTATTTCCGATATAAGTTCTGTCTTATCCATTTTTCAGTTTTAAACAATCTTTGTTTTGAAATTCGAAATATGAAGCATTTCGGAACAAAACATTAATATTATTCTTTTTCTTTTTTAAAAAAATCTATTTGAAGATAATTATAGGCTGTTGATAAGGTTGATAAAAATATTACAAAATATTTGTACAATCCAACTATCAAAATTTCACTTCATACTATCAACAAATTTCAAATAATTATTCTTTTAAAAATAAGAAAATTATAGACTTTATCAACATCGTGTTAATAACTGCAAAGTTAGAAAGTTTTTGGCAACCGATATGCTGAAAACTGCTAAAATCAGGTTAAAAAAACGGTATAAAAAAATGGCTAACTAATTTTGTTGTTTCGAAATTACTGATAAAAGAATGCAGTTTTCATATTTCCAAAAAAAGTTTCAATATTTCTTTCAGGGTTTTATCAACAGTTTTCAACAACTTGTTGATAGTTTTTAAAAGGGAATTTTAGTATCAACAATCCTTTATTAATGGAACAAAATAGAATGAACCATGATCGGTATAAACGAATTCATTTTCAGCTACTTTTTCAACTAAAATCATATGTTGAGTATTTGAATTTCCAACAGGCATCACCATTTTTCCTTTTATTTTCAATTGTTTAAGCAGTTCACGTGGAAGTTCATGATAAGCAGCTGTAACGATTATTTTATCGTAAGGACTGAATTTTTGCAATCCGTAAAATCCATCACCTAAAAAACAAAGTGGATTATAACCCAGTTCCGACAATAATTTTTTTGATTTTTTGTGAAGTGTTTCATTGTGTTCAACACTGTAAACCCTTGCTCCCATTTCAACCAATATGGCTGTCTGATATCCCGATCCGGTTCCTATTTCCAGTACTTTTTCCTTTTTCTTCACTTCAATCAACTGAGTTTGAAAAGCAACGGTGTAAGGTTGCGAAATAGTTTGTTCTTCATCGATAGGATAAGCATGATCGTAATATGCAAATTCAAGATAACAGTGATTCATAAAATTATGCCTCGGAACTTTTTCGATAGCTGCAAGTACGTTTTTATCAGTAATTCCCTTTTTACGAAGTTGAATCACTAAATTGTTCCGCTGGTTTTTAAATATTTCTGTATCTTCCAGTATCATAGTTATAAAGAATTGCAGATCTATATTATAACAAATTAGCCGTTCATTTTATTAAAGAAAATATTAAACATGATATCATGAAATGTTTTATTCATACAAACAATGTAAAAGAAAGTGCGTTTTATAATTGCAGATACTACTTTTGTGCTTATGAACAACATGATCCATAAAGATATAAAGTCCTATACTTTTGCTGATAGCGCAGGCAATAATTCCATGTTTGCTTTAAAACGGGTAGAAGACATTTACAGAGAAAACAATGGCGAGCCGGATAGCCCTCATCGTCACAATTATTACACTATCATTCTTTTTGAACGGGGAGAAGGTATTCATTATGTGGATTTTACGGAGTATAAAATAAGCGATAACACGCTTTATTTCATTCTTCCCGGACAAATGCATCAGGTAAAATTAACGGCTGAACCAAAAGGTTGGGTTCTGATTTTTACCGAAGAATTATTGATATCCAATTCAATATCCGATAAATTGATTAATGATATTTATCTTTTCAACGATTATGGAGAATCTCCACCCCTATCAATAAACAATGATCAATTGTTGGTTTATAAAAATATTATTTCTCAGATTGAAATGTTTTCCAGTTCGCTCGAAACTTATACTTCGGAAGCGATTGGCTCGTTAGTGAAATTATTTCTGATTCAAAGCAATAATCATTGTTCGCTTCAGAAACAAGGCAATCCACAGTTTTTAGAAACAACCAATCATCTGTTACGATCATTCAAAAGTTTGCTCAATACGCATTATGCGACGCTTCATATGGTATCGGATTATGCCGATAAGCTTTCGGTTACCGCAGATTACCTGAATAAAACTGTAAAAAGCATAACCGGAAAATCGGCCAAAGAGCATATTCAAAGCAAATTAATCATCGAAGCAAAACGTTCGTTGCTTTTTAGTACGTTATCTAATAAGGAATTATCTTACGAATTGGGCTTCGACGAATCGGCTCATTTCAACAATTTCTTCAAAAAAACAACAGGTTTTACCCCCTCAGAATTTAGAACTTCCGCAAGACAGTACTGATTTTTGCAATTCTATTCCTGATTTCTTTACTTTTCGTGCAAATATGCCGCCGTATCTTTGCACTATCAAAATAACAAGTAAAGAAACAGGAACTATGAAGACAATATTGCATAAATCAGAAACCCGCGGCCATGCCAATCATGGTTGGCTCAATACGCATCATACATTTAGTTTTGCCAATTATTATAATCCGGAACGCGTTCATTTTGGTGCATTACGCGTACTGAACGACGACTGGATTGCCTCCGGTGAAGGCTTTGGAAAACATCCTCACGACAATATGGAAATCGTTACCATTCCGTTGAAAGGAGCCGTTGAACATCAGGATAGCATGGGAAATAAAGGTATCATAAAAGCCGGAGAAATACAGGTTATGAGTGCAGGAACAGGTATTTTCCACAGTGAATACAATCCCTATAAAGATGTAGATCTAGAGTTACTTCAAATTTGGGTATTTCCGAATAAAAAGAATGTAACTCCACGATACGATCAGCAATCGTTGGCCGATTTAGAAAAAACGAATAAATTCTATCAGATTTTATCGCCCAATCCGGATGATGACGGAGTTTGGATTCATCAGCAAGCCTGGTTTAGCTTGGGTGATTTGTCGGCAGGCCACGAAGAAAATTATAAATTCAACAATCCAAATTCCGGAGTTTATGTCTTTGTAATTGAAGGTGAAGCTACTGTTGCCGGAAAGGAATTGACAAAAAGAGATGGACTTGGCGTTTGGGAAACCGAAGATATTCAGATTAAAACCAAAACAGATAGTAAGATATTAATCATGGAAGTTCCAATGAATTGATAAATAATAAATTAAACAGATAAACAAATAAATTTTAAAATAAAAAAAAAAAAGAAGGTATGAAAACGATTAAAAGCTTTTTATCAACGAATCAACAAAGTTGGTCATTATTAATTTCACGTTTAGCATTAGGTATTGTTATTTTACCACATGGTATGCAAAAAGCATTAGGCATGTTTGGTGGGTATGGATTTGAAGGTACATTAGGATTTTTTCAAAGTATGGGAATGCCATTTTTGTTAGGAGTTCTGGTTATTCTTGCTGAGTTTGTTGGCGCTATAGGCGTAATTCTTGGATTAGGAACACGTTTTATGGCATTCTCAATTTTTCTTACGTTAGGCGGTGCAATGATTTTGGGAGGTCATTTGAATAATGGTTTCTTTATGAATTGGTTTGGTGCACAACCGGGTGAAGGTATTGAATACTTTATTATGGTGCTTGGATTGGCTTTATCGCTTATTCTAAGTGGTAGTGGCAAATGGTCGGCTGACAATTTAATTTACGCAAAATTGAAATAAAACCCACGTAAATTCAATATATTTTCCCACAACCGATTCTTTTATTTTTATAGAAAAGAGTCGGTTGTTTTTTTATGAAATAATTTAATTAGCCATAAATAAGGCTGACAATCCATAAGCGAATTCCTGCAGGCAAACGGTTGAATAAAAAACAAATAAGCTTGTACTGAATTCCGGGGACAACGGAAACTTTCATACGTTTTTTATATACCTGATTTACTAATTTCCGGGCAACTAAATATGGCTCCATACCGTTTTGCTCATCGTGCTCCATTTTTTGTACGGATTTATTCATTCTTTCGGAATAAACCGATTCGGGAAGTTTTGATTTTTCGGTGTACTTTCGGGCAGCTGTAAATTCAGTTTTAGTATCGCCCGGTAATATAGAGCAACATTGAATACCAAAAGGTCTCAGTTCCAGCGATAATGCCTGAATGAATGTGAGTAATGCGGCTTTCCCGGCAGAATAAAATGCTTGAAACGGGATGGGAACAACAGCAGCAACAGACGAGGTTGCCAAAATTTTGCCATAGCCTTGTTTTCTGAAAACAGGAATACAGGCATTAATGGTTTTAACCGCACCAAAGAAATTAGTTTCTAGCTGATAGCGCATTTCTTCTACTGAAGTGTCTTCCACCGAACCGGCAATACCGTTTCCGGCATTACAAATTACAGCATCTAATCGGTTATTTTCTTCCAGAATTTTTGAAACAACTCCGGCAATTTCTTCTTCGTGATTTACATCCATCACCACATGAATCAATTCACCCAATCCGCTTTCAGCTTTTTTTGAAACTCCTCCCCTTCTGGAAGCCGCATAAACTTTAGCTCCTCTCTCCATCAATTGAGTTGCAGCCGATAAACCTATTCCGGCACTTGCTCCGGTAATTAAAACCACTTTATTTTCCATCCTTTTTTAGAGGTCAAAATTTGAATGTCGCAAATATACAGATTATTAAAGAATTCTTAATTGTAAAATTAATTAATTTCAATAAAAGAATCGTTACTTTTGTAGAAACACTTTTTTATACAATAAAATGAATATTCTAGTCACAGGAGCAAACGGTTTGTTAGGACATCATGTTGTTAATGAACTATTAAACTGCAATTATACTGTCAGAATCATTGTTCGAAGCAAGAGAAATATTTATTTTGATCTGGAAAAAGTACAGGTATTCGAAGGCAATTTTTACGATTATGAAACGCTGAAAAATGCTGCTTCGGGTTGTGATGCCATCATCCATATTGCTGCTATTACGGCTACTGATTTGTTGAAATACGATGACTATCATCAAATAAATGTGGAAGGTACGTCCAAAATTTTAAACATTGCTGATGAGCTAAATATCAATAAACTGGTATATGTAAGTACGGCTAATACAGTTGGTTTTGGTGACAAAGAGCAACCAGCAAATGAGACCTTTCCGATACAATTTCCTTTCACAAAATCGTTTTACGCACAAAGCAAAGTGGAGTCGGAAAAGCGGGTGATCGAAGCTTCGAAAAAAGCAGATAATCATTTTATAATCATAAATCCCACGTTTATGATCGGGACTATGGATACTAAACCAAGTTCCGGGAAATTAATGCTTATGGGATACAAAAAGGCATTGATGCCTGTTCCGAACGGCGGAAAGAACTTTGTGGCGGTAACTTCGGTATCAACGGCTGTTTGCAACGCTTTAACGATGGGAACGAACGGAGAACGCTATCTGGCTTCGGGAGTTAATCTTTCGTTCCGAGAATTTTACAAGATTCAAAGCCGAATCGGAGGGTATGCTCAACAAATTATTGTTTTGCCATCTGCACTTTTGGAAATTGCAGGAAAAGCCGGTGATATTGTCAGAATGTTTGGTGTAAAAACCGATGTTTGTAGCATGAATTTGAATCAATTAACCATCCGAGAATATTACACCAACCAAAAAGCTCACAAGGAACTTGAAATGCCCAATGAACCCATTGAAACAGCAATTAAAGAGGCATTGGGTTGGTTTAAAGAAAAGGGAAAGATAAAATAATTGAATTTGTATGAGGTACTGGTTGCAATAATAAAACAAATTACTTACCTTTGGCGTTAGTATCTAAAGAAAACTACTATGATAATTTCTTTTGGTTCAAAAGAAACTGAAAAAATTTGGGAAGGTCAACAGGTAAGACGATTACCTATTGAAATTCAGCAAATAGGAAGGCGAAAACTTAGAATGCTAAATAATTCACAATCAATTCTTGATTTGCGAATTCCTCCTTCTAACCGATTGGAAAAATTATCTGGAAAATTGTCTGATTTTTATAGTATAAGAATTAACGATCAGTGGCGAATTATTTTTAAATGGGAAAACAATCATGCCTACGAAGTTGAGATAATTGATTATCATTAATTTAAATAGAAAATGAAAAAACTTGAAAATATACATCCTGGAGAAATATTAAATGAAGAATTTCTGATACCAATGAATATTTCTGCCTATAAACTTTCTAAAGATTTAGAAATACCACAAACACGTATTTCACAAATAATTAAAGGAAATCGTAGAATTACTGCCGATACAGCTTTAAGATTGAGTTCTTATTTTGGAAATTCTGCAAAATTTTGGCTTGGTTTACAGGATGATTATGATATTGAGGAAGAAAATTTAAACCAAACTGTTGTTTTTGAACGAATCAGGCATAGAAAGGATAAACAAATAGCAGACTAATATATTTAAGTATCATTTCACTATATATTCTTTTCTCTCCACCGTATGCGCGCTGAAATATCCTAAAATAGTCGACCCTTAAAAAGTCCATAAACATAAGATTATCAGTAAAATAAATCTTAAAAGTGTTGTGTATATCTGCAAGTTTTAGTATATTTGATGCATAAATCTTGCAAATATATTATGCTATCAAAGAAGAAAGATACTCA
>QKGU01000136.1 GCA_003250325.1 Paludibacter sp. | reverse complement strand
AATTTCATTCATTTTTAATAATAAGTACGCGCAGATGGCTATTTAAAAAATGATCAGCCGGGATTAAAATTGAAATTTTCACAGAAAGGTATGTAGAAAATACGCCTAAAGCTACATGAAGAAAAATACTTGCGGATTTTAGGTACAATCGTGCGGCAGCAAAGTAAAAAAATGAGTGAAAGGAAGCCACAATCAGTTTAGGCGTATATGCTTGGTATTGTGCAGCAATTCTAATAGCTGTAAGATTCATTGAAAAGAAGACACTGTCCAAAACTATATTCATCTCCTCCCGCGCAATTTCATCGCGTGTGGAAAAGTAAAACCAGTAAAAACATACTACACGATACAATCAGTGTGGCAGTCTCTATTTTTAATATCTGGATATTAATTATTTGCCGGGTTGGAGTGCTGGTAGTGTGGATTTGGAATTACATTTTTTCCAAAATAAGTTCATACAAATTAGCTTCATTTACATCTCCATGCATGTTTTCATTGAAAGGTTCCCAAACTATGGCAAACTGTTGTTGTCCTTTCGATAGCATTACTTTCAGCACATTGCTGCAGCCTTTATTCTTCCATTCATCCGTTCCACGCTGTGGAAAAACAAACGTTCCCAGTTTTTTATCATTTACATAAAAAGCCCTGAAAGCACATTTACTGTCGGTATTCACAGGTCCGTTACCATTTGCATAAAGTATTTTAATGGCGTATAAACCAGATTCCGTAATATCAGCTTTAATCGTCAGATTCACCGGATTATATCTGCTCACACGATAAAATTCATTTACAGATGCACCTTTATCCGATGAGGTAATAACCCGTTTATTTTTCAGAGAATAAATGATTTTACTATTTCCAGTTGTTAGTGGAGCAGATAAAAACGAACTGTTATTAAACTTATCTGTTGCCAAAACCTGATATTCTCCGGTAGAGTTTGAATCGATCGTAAATGAATTGATCGAGTCCTTATGAAACAAAATTCCATTTTTATAAACAGAATAGTTTACCGCATTATCCACCCTGTTCCACGTTAAATATTTTTCATTCTTTTGAAGGACAGGAGTAGATGGAGCAAACCTTACCGGAACCATGTTTATCGACGAATTTCCTGTTATTTTATTCGAGAGAACTATTTTTACATCAATATTCCCGGAAAGGTTTGCCGGTATTTCGGGTAACGATTCTTTACCGTTTAAATAAAATTTCTTTATTACGTTTCCATATCCTTCCATCTCAATACTCAACTCTGCGCTACGATATTTAAAATTAGTCAATGTGCGTTTCCCCTTTAACGCTTCAGGCACAAAAGGATGAAAAACAAGCTTATCAGGTTGTAATTCGATTCCAAAAAGAACACGATGCACCAAAGCCAGATTCCCCGAAAGACTCCATAGCATGACACTTGAATTAACCTGTGTCCCTGCAAAATCGCCTGTTTCGGCAACATAATTTTCCTTGTTGGTAAGAAAAAATGCTGAAGCACGGTAAATGGCTGCCAGCTGTGCCATAAGTGCTTTTTCATTTCCGGTTTTTGCAGCAGCCAGCGCCCAGTAGGATTGTACAAAAGGCCAGATAGCATTGTTATGATATGGTGGAATTCCGGGAATTTGAGGATAAATACAACTTATCCCAAATGGCGTTACGGGGAAATTGGCTATTGTTCGAACGGCTTGTTCCCCGGTATTTATTCCAAACAAAATGGTCAGAGCTTCTCCCAAAGCTTCGGCGCGAGGCGAAAGCATCATATTCGAACGACCATACAGATATTGACCATGATAATTTTTATCTTTCTGCCAAAGGTGCTTATTTATTCCGGTCTTTATGATTTCTGCCTGAAGGCGGAAGCGTTTTGCATTTTCAGTATCATTTAAAAGTTCTGCCATTTGAGTAGCCACAACATTTGCCTGAAAATGTGCTGCATTCGTTCCCAGATTCTCCGACTGATAGATATCTGAAGGTTGCATCCATTGCGGGTAAGTTTGTTCACGCCAATCGAGGAATGACGATTCACCTCTCAACAATCCTGTTTCAGGATCAAAAGCATTCTGAATATCATCTTCGATCGTGTTTTTTATAACCTTATAAGCATAAGTCAACCAGTTCTTATCTCCGGTTGCTTTGTATAATTCCCATGCTGCTACTGCCCAGATAATACGATCAGTTGAAACTGGATATGCGCCACCTGTACCTGTATCCTGAATAATCCGATCATTTTTCACCTTACGCATCAAACTGTATTGAGCCACTTTAGGTTGCATATAGGCCATCGAGAGTATAATACTGTAACTAATATCACGGGTCCATACACCAGCCCACTCCTTCCCTGTCCGGAAAGTGCTGTCCGGTTCAATGGCCATCAACATTTCCTCAAGCGACATATTGTAGATTGCATCGCTGAGTACATAATCCGAAGTGTATGCAGGAAGTTCCGAAATATCCTTATTGAGTTTCCATTTACTTGAAATATGTTTCAAATCCTTTTTTGAATTCATCAACAAGGTTATTTCATATATTCCATCTCCGTCATCATCAGTCAGTTCCATATCCCGACGTGTATAAAGATTACTGAAATCCCAGCTCAACGGAGCAGCACTTCCTACTATATACACTGCTTTAAAATCAGTCTTTGTGAGAATATCTCCATTGTAAAGCGCATAGAAACCATCATTATCAAAAGCCTCAAAAACTTTACGCATATCCAGCTTAATGTGCCATTTGGTATTTTCAGGCAGATTTTCATAAGCAACATCGTCTGACTTCTCCACGATCTGCTTTCCAAATTCAACCTGAGTTTCCACTATACCGTTGACCGGTTTCAAAGTGACTAAATGATCTTTTCCGTAAGGTAACTCATTATCGTGCGAATTGATACTGAATTTAAAAATTACAGTGGGATCACACTTCTGAAATTCAGTGCTCTGATAATCCGAAATCATTTCATACGGACTAATTGCCTTTGCCACAAAACTATCCTGAACAACTCTATCCGGATAAACGGAAAAGCTATCCGATAAATAAACCGGATTGTTTTCCTTTGTACATGAAAAAAGAAACAACAGTACGAGAAACACCGGATATATTGTAGTTTTCATCTGTATATACTAATTTTTAATCACTTTTGATATCAAGCGTTTACCGGAAGAATGAATTTCAACCAAATAAATTCCATTCAACAATGCACTTAGATCTATTTCTGTAATATTCATTTCATTTCGAAGCAATTGCCCCTGCAACGAATATACTGACACGCTGTTTGTCGAATCAGGGGAACTTATATATAATTTACTATTAGTAATTGAAGGATAGACAGACAATTGATCATTTACCGGAGTATCTTTTACACCGGCCGAAAAATCAATTATACGATCGGTATAAATGAGTAAATCACCGCTTTGCAATGTTATACTCATTGAAGTATTGGAAACATTTAAAGCTTCGTTGGTAAATAAGTTGTACCATGTTCCGGTTTTACTGAAGTTCGGATATGCAGTTACAGTACTTGTAGTGAAGTTCCCGAGCATCACCATGTTTAAATCCGAATGAGTAAGCGATACTCTGCGGCCGTTGCTCCAGTTGGATGCAGTAATTTGAGTTTCGAAAACACCGTTTGTAAATGCGTTCGGATACAATCTTCTCAAGTTTATTATTTTAATAGCTTTATCTACCGCTTCTTTTCTATGGGTAAGGTTTAACCAACTCCATGCTGAAGGCTTCTCATTTGTACGACCACCGTTAGAATCGATAGAATAGTCATAGCCCATTTCTTCGAATTGCCACATCATTTTTGGTCCCGGCAACAATGTTGAAAAAGCAATGTTGAGCGGAACCCGTTTAATACGGGCAATAGAATCAGTTGAAATAAATGATGAGCCCCAAGTTTTAGCTTTATAGAAATTGCGTTCTTCGTCGTGACTCTCGGCATAACCAACCCATTGTCGTGGGCTTGTTAGCATCGACGTAAATTCGCTGCTACTTTGGTAACCCATTGCAGACTGACTATAAGCATTGTTTACATTTCTCCATAAATAGATTCCCTTTGAAGCATAAGCATTTTCTTCTGCATTACCGTCGCTGTTACTCCCATAGCCCAAAAATTCTAAAATAAACATGACATCACTTTTTACTGATCTGGCTGCATTATAATAGTTCGTCAGTATATCTATTCTGGATTGATCGTAATTGCTTACTGCCGGTTCTCCAGTTGAGACGTTTTGAGTAAAACCTTTTGCTAGATCCATACGATAACCATCAACATGATATTCGGTTATCCAATATTTTAAGACTCTTTCAAAATACTGTTTTGTACCCGAATAGCTATGATTGAAATCGTTGTAAACACTATATGGATGTGGTGCTACTACATTCATCCAAGGATTATTGGCTGCAGGTCGGTTATTGACTGAATCCCAAAAGAGTGCCGCAAATGGACTTGAGCCAGATGCATGATTAAAAACCATGTCGAGAATAACGGCAATTCCCC